>NZ_SDLD01000040.1:0-27452 GCF_013096875.1 Geobacillus sp. DSP4a
CCCCCTCAAGATGAGATTTCCCACCGCGTCAGGCGGGTAAGATCCCTCGAAGATGACGAGGTCGATAGGTCCGAGGTGGAAGCGTGGCGACACGTGGAGCTGACGGATACTAATCGATCGAGGGCTTGACCTATAAGCGGCTTCTTCCGACGGTTATCTAGTTTTGAAGGAATGAATTCTTCTCATGATGCGGAAGTAGTTCAGTGGTAGAACACCACCTTGCCAAGGTGGGGGTCGCGGGTTCGAGTCCCGTCTTCCGCTTCCCAATATGCGCTCGTAGCTCAATTGGATAGAGCATCTGACTACGGATCAGAAGGTTAGGGGTTCGAATCCTCTCGAGCGCGTTTCATTATCTTTAAAAAAGATATTGACAAAAAAACGATTTGCCATTATATTTTTATTGCAATCATTTTTACGACAAGTTCACTGATATGGATTATGCGGGTGTAGTTTAATGGTAAAACCTCAGCTTCCCAAGCTGAAGTCGTGGGTTCGATTCCCATCACCCGCTTTCCTTTATTTTATCGTGAATATTGTGGAGTATGCTCTGTTGATGATGCTCCAGCAACTTGGCAGGATCGAGCAACGAGCAATAGCTTCTTTGGAACAACTATGAGTTGCCCCGACGCATCGGGCTTCTTCGAGTAAGCTTGTAGAGGAAGGGACAGCGAGGATATTGGAGTTTCCTAATGGATTGTGTCCCAGTAGCTCAGTAGGATAGAGCAGCGGCCTTCTAAGCCGTCGGTCGGGAGTTCGAGTCTCTCCTGGGACGCCATTTCCATACAAAAAGAACGCGCAAAAGGCGCTGGAACGAAGTTCCCTGATCGCTAAGTCTATGTGCGAGAGGGGAATTTTTTATTTGGCTAGGGAGCAGACAGCAAGGGATATGGGAGTGTTCTATTGATGATGTCCCAGCAGCTCAGGAGGATCGAGCAACGAGCAATAGCTTCTTTGAAACAACTGCGAGTTGCCCCGACGCATCGGGCTTCTTCGAGTAAGCTTGTAGAGGAAGGGGCACCGGCCCTAAGCCGTCGGTCGGGAGTTCGAGTCTCTCCTGGGACGCCACTTACATACGATCGGTTCGGGTTAACAGTGCTGAAACCCTTGATATGACCGCGTTTGCGGTCATTTTTCATTTTTTGGGAATCCCGAAAAAAACGATAGAATCCGAAAAAATTTTGCACGAATTTTGCACGGCTATTTGGCATGATACAGCTCCTCCATTGCAAGGTCAACTTGCCGAGACTCTTTTTGCTCCATCTCATCTAAAATATGAGAGTACGTTTGCAGCGTGGTTACAATATCTTTATGTCCAAGACGACGAGAAACGTATTTGATGGTGTTATGTCAAGAAAACGGACACATTAAACAGAGAGAAATAGCTGAACTTAGGCAGCTACTTTTCTCTGATTAGCGTAGTAAGCAGCCTCCAATTCACATGGCGATACATAGCCAAGGGCGGAATGACTTCTTTTACGGTTGTAGAAGCATTCGATGTACTCAAAAATGGCTTGTTTCGCTTCTTTTCGCATGCGGAATCGATTCAGATAAATACACTCTTTCTTGATGAGGCTATGAAATGACTCGATACAAGCGTTGTCGTAACAGTTTCCACGTCTCGACATGCTCACTTGAAAATGATGTTCCTGTAAGAGCTAATGGGATTATTGACGACGAAGAACAAAAAACCCAAAAACACGATTAGTTAGAGTAAGCACTATTAACGTGTGATAATAAGATACACATCAGCGGTCTGTTAGGCAATTGTTATATGGGCATCTATCCATATTAGAGTATTAGAATTAGAAAGGGTGTCCCAAAAGCAGTCACTTTTGGGACATCCTTTCTTTCATTTCTTAACTGCTATTTTGTTATTGCTTCCTGTACGGTAAGTGAAGGTTTTTTGCACGTTTCGTGATTTCGACCAATTGGACATGGCGCCCTTCCATTTTTAATACCTTAAATTCATAATCGCCGTAGGAAAGAGTGTCGCCTTGTTGAATATCAAATTTTTCTGTTAAAATCCAACCACCAATCGTATCAACATCCGTATCATCGATATCCGTTCCAAGCAAGTCATTTATATCTTCAATCAATACTTTTCCATCAACAATGGTGGTATGTTCATTCACTTTGCGAATCATCGGAACTTCGTCAATATCAAACTCATCTTGAATCTCACCGACAATTTCCTCTAATATATCCTCAACTGTTACAAGTCCAGCCGTTCCGCCGTATTCATCTACTAAAATCGCCATATGAACTCGTTCACGCTGCATTTTGACGAGCAAGTCATGAATCGGGATGGATTCGATTACTTGTATGATTGGGCGGATATAATCATCTAACTTCTTTTCAGTGGCCTTTGGATTTTGAATACAATCCGTTAATATTTCTTTTATGTTTACCATACCAACGATATGGTCTTTATCTCCGTCTATAACAGGATAGCGCGTATATTTTTCTTGCTTTATCGTTTCAAAATGTTCCGCAATGGAACGGTTTTTATCTAGTGCGACAATTTCTGTACGCGGTACCATGATTTCTTTGGCAATCCGATTGTCAAACTCAAAAATATTGTTTACGTATTTATATTCCGACTGATTAATTTCTCCACTTTTATAACTTTCAGATAAAATCAAGCGCAATTCTTCCTCTGAATGGGCCACTTCATGTTCGGATGCTGGTTTTAACCCAAATAATCCGGTAATGACGCGAGCAGAGCCGTTTAATGCCCAAATAAACGGATACATTATTTTGTAGAAAAAGATTAAAGGTCTTGAACATAACAGTGTAATGGTTTCTGCTTTTTGAATTGCCAATGTTTTCGGAGCCAGCTCTCCAACGACCACATGCAAAAAGGTAATCGTTGCAAATGCAATCGCAAAAGAAAGGAAAGACGCCACAGACTCATTTAAATTTATTCGTTCAAATACAGGGTGAAGCAAATGCTCCACCGTTGGTTCACCAAGCCAACCAAGCCCTAATGCGGTAATGGTGATACCAAGCTGGCAAGCTGATAAATATTCATCCAAATTAGAGATGACTCTTTTGGCAGCCCTAGCGTTTCGATTTCCTTCAGCTATCAGTTGATCAATGCGTGTACTGCGTACTTTAACAATGGCAAATTCGGATGCAACAAAGAATGCCGTTAAAGCAATTAAAACACCAACCATCAGTAAATTAACTATCTCCAATTAAGCTCTCTAGCTGTATGCAAACAGCTAGAGAATCCACCTCCTGTTAATTTGGCTATACCTTTAATTTATTACGTTACTCTTATCTTTCGTGCTACCTCAGCTCCAGTAAGAGACGAATTAGCACGGACTTCCGTCCATTGATTAAATGTACCTTTTACTTTAAATTGTGCCCAAAGTGACAGTCCGAATGCTAAAAAGATGAGAATGTCCATTGGATGAAATAACATTACATTCTCCCCTTACACTACTATTGGTATTAAAATTCTTCATCTTCTCCACCAAAGAAATCGTCAAAAAATCCTTCTTCCCCTTCTTCAGCTTCCTCATCAAAGCCTAGTGCTTCCTCGATGGCATCATCTACGAGTTCTTCCACCAACATTCCTGCAAACATTCCTGCAGCAAAACCGCCAATCGCTCCCATCATGCCATGTCCGTGTCCATGCAAATGAGGAGTATGGGAATAATGAGTCATGTAAGATGATGCTGTATATTGATACGGCTGCTCGATCATTTCTTGAATCATTTCGCGAAGTTTGTCAGCTAGTATGCTTACATCGGTTAATTCTGTATGTGCGAAAAAGATTTCCCGTTTTAACTCTTTTTCCTGCAAACCAAAGGCTCCTGCATGTACATCTACTTCAAGAAGCAGACGAACTCCCTCTTCTTCTAAAAATGCAAAAAACTCAACTTCTTGAACAACTTCTCTAAATTGTTCCGTTGGAAACAGTTCGAATTCTTGGCCATACGGTTTTAGTGATCCTGAAGTTGCCTTTTCCCGGAAGCCTAGCTTTTCAAAAGCAATGAAGATTTTTTCTAAAGGCAATGGTGGAAGAATTTGTACTGCATCTTCATCCAAATGATCTACACCGCCTGCAATATCAAGACGGGTAACAAACGTGTAATGAATACCGTGTCTTGACACTGGAAGAGTTTTTGGCAATTCATATGCAAAAGGCAATACTTTTTTCTCGCCAGCCTGAATGACAAAGGCAGAAGCTACTGGAATCGTTGCCACTGTTTTTGTTTGCGATTGCCCGTTTTTGTTTAATGTTAAACGAAGTTCTACATCAATTTTGTTGATATGCTGTTCTACTGTTCCTCCTTCAATGAAAAATTCACCGCTAATGGTCTCTCCCAATCGTACTTGGGAATGATGCAGCATAAGGTTGATATTCGCAGAACCAATCCCCAGCTTCGATAAAAATTTTCTAAACATTCTTTCATCTCTCCTAACATTTATTATTAAATAAAAGGATTTTCTCCAAGCAATATCGCTAATGTTTGTAGCAAAGTATAACCTTGTTGGGCCAATGGTTTTGCCATCAGCTTGATCTGTTGCTCATTTAATTGTTTGAGTAACGGTTTTAATTCCAACAGTTCTTCTTGAATATGTTTCATTTCTTCTTGAAGGTGCTCAATTTTATCTACAATTTCATCCGCAGCATCTGGTTGATTTTGGATAATCTGCAATCGCTCTTTGATTTCCTCCAGAGTTAAATGCTGTTTTTTTAATGCATCGATTAACCGTAAACGTTCGATACTTTCTTCGGGATAATAGCGATAATTTGTTTCGGAGCGGACAGGTTCTAGCAACCCTAATTGTGTATAATAATCAATGGTTCGTTTCGAAACGCCAGCTAATTCTGCAAGTTCACCAATTTTAAACAACTTCCCAATGAACTCACTCCCTAATATTTTTCGTAATGCTAATTAGATTATATTCTTAAAAAAACTGTACAGTCAAACGTTATACTGTTGATTTTTGTTTCAAATTCGTTTTAATCACTACATACGAATATATTTTGATTTTGGATTCATGAATAAAACTGTAGATGAGCAAATTGGCTAACATAAATTTACAACCAAACAAAAAAGGAGACATGAACCCGACTCCTTGAGTAAAGTAGATGTGCTCAAAACCCATTCACCCAAGGACATGGAGATTATTGTAATGAAAAATGCTCATCTACAGTAACTTTATTTTATTATAAGATCACGCTTATTTGGGACACAGAAAAAAACACCTATGCTGTCTGTTTTCTGAACTCAATAGGAGGCAGGCAGTTTCGTTTGGGTCTGAATTCGAATTCCCCGTTTACCGCAACCGCAGAAGCTTTTTGTCTTGCAAATGAAAACAAATTGAAACGTTCATGGCGGCGAAAGTTTGTTAAAATGTATAGGATAGAAATAAAATTCGAAAACGTGCCATACAATGAACATGCATGGCAAATATACGAGTCAGGTGATCGACATGGGGTTTGAACAGCAACTTGTTCATAAAACATTTTATGAGACGCTTGTCGAGGCGGGGGAACGCGACGTTGTCCGCGCGCTTGGCGAGATGTTTTTCGCGGCGCATCGGGATGGCGCGGATTTGTCGTCGATTCGCTTTGCCCAAGGGGAAGTGTATTTCCACCGCCGCGATTATGAAGCGGCCATTTTTAAATGGGAACAAGTCCAGCGCGATGATTTGCGCCCGTGGGCGCAAAAAAACATCGCCGACAGCTACTATGAGCTTGGCCGTCTCGAGCTGGCCGAGGAGCTGTACCGTTCGATTGAGACGGACAGCGAAACGTTGCAGGCAGAAATCATGTTGCGTCTGTTTTCGCTCTACCGTGAGTTGGGGGAAAACGCGAAAGCGGATGATATGATTAAGCGCGGGGTGTCGCGGTATCCGGATTATCCGAATATGACCGAATGGGCGCGCGCCTTTTTCGAGGAGCAAGGTGATTGGGAAAGCGCCGTTGAGCTTGCGTTAGGAGAGACGTTGCGGACATCGGCGCGCCGCTGGGCGGACATCTTGATCGGTTATGTGGAACAAGGGCATGCGAGAGTGATGGCGCCTGAGCGGTTTTCACGTTGCCTGGCGCTGTTGTACGAAACGGATCGGGTGAAATTTGAGCGGCTCGTGCAGGCGCTATGGAACGGGTATCGAGATGGCGACCTTTATTTTTCGTGGCTGGCGGAGTGGAATCGTCTCTATGAGGAATTAGAGATCCGCCGCGACTATGACTGGAAGAGAATCCCTGTTCTTTTAGCGGATGCGTATGCGGGATTGATGAAAGGTCCGTACCGATTAAAAGAGTTGGTGGAAGTGGCGCCGCCGCTTGTGAAAAGCTGGATGAGTTTAGCCGACGGTCCGGAGGCAGCGGCAGCGGCGGCTGCCTTGTTGGCGTGGAGCGAGAAATTTCCTGAGGCGTTTCAAGAAGAGACGATCAACGACGCCGCTAAGCGGCTCGTTCATGCGAAACGGCCCGTTCGGGAGACGGGTGTGTCGCTGTTTGACGAAATAGCCGATTGGGCGGAAGAACAGCGGGCGGGTTCGCACTTCCGCTTCCGCTGGGTCGTGCGGCAGTTGTCCGATTCGCGGACGCATTGCGTTTTGGTCGCTGGAGCGTCGCGCCATGAACGGTTGGCGTTTTTGCGGACGTTGGTCGGCGAGGCGGCGTTGGCGGCGCCATCTGCGCCGGTGCTGGCATGGAGAAACGGCGGGGAGCTGGAAGTGGCGAAAATCAGCGATGATCAGTTTACCGTTTTCTCGAGCATTGATGAATTTCAACAGGCGGCGGGAGGACGCGCCAACCGATTTCCTGATGATGTTGTCATTGAATGTGCGGCTCCGTTCTCACTCGTGCCGCAAGGGATTGTCTTGCTGGATATCGGGCCGCTCGGCGGGCGCGCTTCATTCGACCATGAAGCGTTCGTATCGTTTTCGCTCGCTGACAGCGTTCTTTTTCTTCTGAACGGCGAGGATCCGCTTTCCAGCGCTGATGAGCAGCTGTTGCTGCGGCTTCATGAGCGGGCGCCGCATGTGCCGATGTACGTGCTGCTTCCTCCGGGCGACGGGATGGTGGATGAAGAGGAGACGGCGCGAATGGTGGAGGAAGTGGAAGCGCACGTTCGTACGATCGTTCCGGAAGCCAATGTCATGGTCTATTCGCCGCATGCGCCAAGCCGCAAGCAGCAGCAAGCCCTCATCGGCTTGCTGGAGGAGATGCGCCGATGCGTGTCTTCTGTCCGCCGCGAGGAAGCGATTTTAACGACGACCGGCCGGTTCATCGCTCATTTGTTCCGGCAGCGGGCCGAGGCGGAAAGTCGATTGGCGGAGCTGGTCGTATGGAAAAAAGAAATGGCGGCCAAACTGAGCGGCGCCATTCATCAGCTTGGCGACCTGCAAGAGGAGAAAACGGCCAAAGTGGCCAAGTCGTTCCACACCGTCTTGGCGGACATGCGGGGTGAGCTGACAAAGGCGATTCCCGATCTGTTGCGCAACATGGCGGAGCTGGTGGGCGAAAACAGCGATTTTTCCCGCTTGCCTCTTGAGCTGAACGACAAAGCGAATGAACGGCTTCGCGCTTATCTCAACGAAGAGGTGTTGCCAAAGCTGCGAGTTGCTATGGAACAGTGGATTGCAGCGGCGGAGGACGAATTCAATGAATGCCAGGTGTTTTTGCATGAAATAGGCGAAGGGTTTAACGCCATGTTCGGCCAGGAACGGCTCAAGCTCGAATGCGATTTTCGCATTGTGGCTGACTGGCGGCGTGACATCAGCCGGTTGACGAGCGGGGTGCAAATCGAGAAGCTGAACATTTTCCTCCGCCGGACGCCGGGTCAGCTGCTGTTGAAAGGAGCGGGCAAACTGCTCGGCGCCTTCGCGCAAAATAAGGCGATGCTGGCGCAAAAGTATAAGCAGTTGATCCAGACGCAAGATTACGCTGAGGTGGTGGAGGCGATCATCCAGCAGTTGTTGCTGCCGTTTGAATGGTTTGCCAAATCGCTTGAGCGTGATGTCACTCAATTTTTCCATGCGCCATTGACGGCGCTCGATGAAACGTTGAAACGGCTGGAGCTGGAGATCGCTGCCCAGGAAGGCGAGCTCAAACATATGCGCAAAAACCCTGAGGCGTACCGCGACCCGCTCGTGCTCTTTGGCATTCGTTTGCGGCAATGCGAACAGCTGGCGCAGGCGGCTGCGGCGACGATTCACGTGTAACCATCGGCTGATTGCCGGTGTTGGGCGGGCTCAAACGGACTTTTCACCGCAGGGCCTGCGTATGTGATCCGTTTGACGAAAAAAGAACGAAAACTGCGCCAAAACGGCCATCCCCCGGTCGATGCGAGGGAAATATGGAAAAAGGCTGTTGACAAAAGGGGCTCGCCCCGCTTTTGGCAACAGCCTTGTTTTCTTGCCCGAGCAACTGTGGAATGGAGGGTTATTGCAGCTCAAACGCCCAGTTGCCGCTGCGGAAAATCGGCTCGCGCTTCCCGTCTTTCGTCACGCCGTCAATGTTCAGATCAGCTGAGCCGATCATAAAGTCGACGTGGACGAGGCTGTCGTTGACGCCGCGGCGGTCAAGCTCCTCTTTGGAAAGAGAGGCGCCGTTTTCGATATTGGTCGGATACGCCTTGCCGAGCGCCAAATGGCAAGCGGCGTTTTCATCAAACAGCGTGTTGTAAAAAATGAGATTGGACAGCGACACCGGCGATCGGTGCGGCACGAGGGCGACTTCCCCGAGGCGGCGCGCGCCGTCATCGGTGTCAAGCAAGTGCTTAAGCGTCTCATATCCTTGTTCGGCGCTGAAGTCGACGACTTGCCCGTCTTTGAACGTGAGCGTAAACCGATCGATCACGTTGCCGTTGTAATTGAGCGGCTTCGTGTTGCGCACTGTGCCGTTGACGCCGTCTTTATGCGGCATGGTAAACACTTCTTCGGTCGGGATGTTCGGATTGAAGCGCACGCCGCTTTGACTCGTCGCCGCGCCGCCGTGCCAGACGTGCCCGTCGACGAGCTCGACCGTGAGATTGGTGCCTGGCGCTTCATAAACGAGTTGTTTGTATTGCTTGTTGTTTAAGTAATCGACGATGCGGGCGAGCCGGTCGTTATGTTCGCGCCAGGCAGCGATCGGATCGTCTTGGTCGATGCGGGTGATGCGGAAAATCGCTTCCCATAATTTGTCGATGGCTTCTTCATCGCGCAGATCGCCAAATACTTTTTGCGCCCACGCCGGTGTGGGGACGGAAATGAGCGACCAGCAGTTCCGGTCGGCCATAATGGCGCTCCGGTAGTTGGCGAGCGCTTGCGCCGCTGTTTTATTGGCGGTCGCGATCCGCTTTGGATCGACGTCTTTTAACAAGTCCGGATTCGGGGCGTAAATGGATAAAAAGGCAGCGCCTTGTTCGGCGAGTTCTTCCATCGCTCTTGCCCGCCACATCGGATATTCGGAAAACGCTTCCTCTGGGGCGTGGTGAAATTTAATGTATGTAAGCGCCTCGTCGTTCCACTCGACATACACATGCTTTGCCCCGGTTTCGTACGCCGTTTTGGCGATTTTGCGGACGAGCGGCGCCGCTTCGAGCGGGGCGTTGACGAACAGCGTCTGCCCGGGCTGAATGTTCACCCCGACTTTCACCGCCAGTTCGGCGTATTTGTCCAATTCCTTCTCCCAACGGTTCATCTTGTTCACTCCTTTTTTTGGATTCATCTCCACTTTATTATAATTCCCACCGCCTTGCAACTTAGGGAACTTTACATGTGGACGCTGTCCGGACGAGAGCGAAACGTTCCGATGTAGGCCGCGCCTCATGTTGGAATAACAGGATGGGTTGACACATAACGCTGTTGCCGCACATGGCGCTCGATTTATTGCCGCCGTGGCTCGCGGGAGTGCTTTTGTCGGGCATTTTGGCCGCCATCGTGACAACGGCCGATTCACAGCTGCTGGTGATCACGAGCGCCATCAGCGAAGACATTGCGCGCCGTTCTTTGCGCCTTCGCCTGTCGGAAAAACAGCTTGTCGCGCTTTCTCGGGCGGTGGTGGTCGTTGCCGGGCTGCTTGGCTTGGTGTTGGCGATGACATCCGAGTCGCTTGTGTATTTTATTGTCAGCTGGGCATGGGCAGGGATCGGCTGCACGTTGTCGCCGGCGATTTTGCTCTCTTTCTTCTGGAAGCGGTATTCCGGCATCGGCGTCATCGCGACGATTGTGGCCGGTTTTGTCAGCACGGTCATTTGGATTTCTTCTCCGCTTGAGGCCATCGTTAGCTCGCGGTTTACGACATTTGCCATTGCGCTGGCGGCCGGGGTGCTGTTTAGCCTGTTGTTCCCTAACCGGCAACGGACGATGTAACCGATAACGTCAGTACATGAACATGAGGGTGTCCCGAAAGAAGCGGGGCACCCTTTCTGATTGTTGCGTATCTGCACTGAACGCTTGACGATATCTCGCTTCTTTTGAGAAAAGGAGGAGGTTCATCCACGAGCGGGACAGGCGATTTCCATCCGGTTGCGCCCGTTTTGTTTGGCTCGATAAAGCGCCTGATCGGCAAGGGAAAGAACGGTTTCCGCGCTCTCGTTTGGTTGCGGGACGGCGACGGCGGCTCCGACGCTGACTGTGACGACACAAGCAGCGGGCGAGGAACCGTGCGGAATGGCGAGCCGCTCGACGTTTGCCCGCACCGCCTCAGCGGCAGCCGCTGCTTCGGACGGCGAAGTGTGCGGCAAAATGACGGCAAATTCCTCACCCCCATAGCGCGCTGCCGTCCCGCCGTATTGCTTGGCTGTTTGTTCAAGCGGCAAGGCGACTTTGCGCAAACAGTCGTCCCCGCATTGATGGCCGTACGTGTCGTTGAACCGTTTGAACGAATGCGGGCGTCGGCATCAGTCACCATAACCCCTTGGCTCGTATGTTCGACAATTTGCTCGTACAAGTGATCCATTTGTCTTAGTAGCATGTTCTTTCTTTTCCCCTCCATTGAATCGTTCCTTTTCTCTAACATTGTTTATTTTATTTTCCGGTATGAGAGGCAAGACGCCAATCCTTTTTCCTGTGAGGAAAGGCCTACTGCGATGAAACGAATCTTGCATTCATCATTCCGTCATAACTTTTTGAAGATATTGTGAAATAGTGAGCAACTCTGCGCCGCCAGGCGAAAAAACGATTAAGATAAAAGTGTAAGGAACATCTTCCAAAACGAAAGGGGAGAAACACGATGGTTGTCAAATGGATGCGCGAACACGTCACGGCATCGGTGTTGATGGTCGTATTCCGCTTGTATTTAGGATATGAATGGATGACGGCAGGGTGGGAAAAAATCACGCAAGGGTTTGACGCCACCGGATTTTTAAAAGGAGCGTTGGCGAAAGCCGCTGGGGAACATCCGGCCGTGCAAAGCTGGTGGGCGGCGTTTATCGAACACGTGGCGTTGCCGAATGTCGGATTGTTCAACGTTCTTGTGCCATGGGGTGAATTTCTCGTCGGGATTGCGCTCATTCTCGGATTGTTTACGACGTTTGCCGCCCTCATGGGAGCTGTGATGAACTTCGCCTTCATGTTCTCAGGCACGACGAGCACGAACCCGCAAATGGTGCTTCTTACCGTCTTTCTCCTCGTCGCCGGGGCCAATGCGGGACGATACGGCTTGGATCATTGGGTGCTGCCATATCTCCGCCACTGGTGGAGGGATAAAACGCATCGTCCACACCGACCGGCCGCAGCGCATCAATGACCGTCACCAAGCCGCATGCTCTGCTTCAGGCTTCCTCCTTTTCCGAACGGCCGCTCCTTCTCCAACGTGGAAGGGGGTGGTCGTTTGCTGCGTCGAAGAAAATGGTTGGCTGTTCGAGAAAGGAAATTGACGAATGACGGCGAAATGATATGCATATGGATGAAGCAGGAGACGTGAACAAGTGTTTGAAAGCGTTTTCTGTAAGGTAACATACTAACCATTCAGTATTTTTTATAAGGGATGGTGAAACGAATGAATGAAACACGCCCATACTGGCCGAGCGGGCTGCCGAAGGAACTCCGCTATGAGCTCGGCGAACAGCCGCTCTATGGCTATTTGCGCCATCGCGGCGAACGCGAGGAAAACGAGCCGGCGTACATTTTCTATAACAAGGTGATCACGTGGGGAACCTTGCTCGATCACGTTCACCGTTTTGCCCGCTATTTGGGGGAAAAAGGGGTGGAAAAAGGAAAGGTGGCGCCGTCTGAGTTGATCGAATGGGCGAAAGCGCATATGGCGGCGTTCAAGTATCCGCGCTATATCGAGTTCATCGATGAACTGCCGGCGACGCCGTCAGGCAAAGTATTGCGAAAGCTGCTTCCGAGGGAATAACATCGCGGCGGGGTTTTGGCGCGGGCCGCCCCGCCTTTTTCTGGAAAAGGGGGATCACGATGGAGAATTTGCGGCAATTAACAGACGAACTGATGGCGAAAAAAGCGAGCGGCTGCTCGCCGCTTGGCCGACGGGGTTTTAATGGAAGCTAATGGGAAATCCCTCTCTGCCAGTGGTGGAGGGGGCTGTGCTTGGCTATTTCTCTTCCATGGAGGGGGAGCAGCCGCCCATCGCATGTGAGATATGAAAAGTCGGAACATACATTGACAATCCAATGGAAATGGAATATTCTTTAATTAGAAAGATGTCTAAATATCGAATGTTTTTGTCCGTATTTAGATAATTTCCTAAATGTCTAACTATAGACCGGCATGAAAAATCGGTTGCATGCGCCGCACGCGAAGCTGTGATAAACGAAAGATGCCCCTTTAGCGGTTCATCCAACGAAAACTCGTTTGCAGGGTGGGATCGCCATTGTCATTCAACGAAGCGTTTAAAGCGATCGCCGACCCGACGCGCCGGAAAATTTTATCCTTGTTGCGGAACGGGGAGTTGACAGCAGGGGAGATCGCTTCGCATTTTGATATGCAAAAACCGAGCGTCTCGCATCACTTGAAAATTCTCAAACAGGCTGATTTGGTGCAAGACCGGCGTGAGGGACAGCATATCTACTACTCTCTGAACACGACGGTGTTTCAAGATTTGCTGCGCTGGTTTTACGATTTTGTCGAAAGGGGAGAGAAACATGTGGAAGAGTAATCGGCTTGCGATCATGCTTACAGTTTTCGCCTATGTCATCAGTCTGGCTGTCATTCCTTATTTGCCGGATCAAGTGGCCATTCACTGGAACGCAGCGGGTGAAGCCGACGGCTTCAGCAACAAATGGTTGGGTGCCTTCCTTCCACCCTTATTGATGACATTTCTCATCATATTGATGGGAGTGCTGCCGAAGTTTGACCCGAAAAAAGAAAGTTACAGCCGCTTTCAAAAAAGCTATCGTATTGTCAACGCGGCGCTTGCCTGCTTTTTCTTGCTTTTGCATATTGTAACGTTGGCGTACAATCTCGGAGTTCCGGTCGATATTGGACGGCTTGTGCCAGTTGGTGTTGGAGTGCTGTTCATCGTGTTGGGAAACTACATGCCGAAAATCAAACCGAATTATTTTATCGGCATCCGCACGCCGTGGACGTTGGAAAGCGAGGCCGTTTGGAACAAAACGCACCGCCTTGGCGGCAAGGTGTTTATCGCGATGGGGATTTTGTCGATGCTCACCGCGTTTTGGCGCGGGGAGATGAGGGCTGTTTTGTTTCTCGTCATCATCGTTGTCGGCAATTTGTATCTCATCGTTCAATCGTTTCTTTATGAGCAGCAAGAACAGCGCAACCGTTCATAAATAGTTTGAGGCGAGAATGCTCTCTTTCCCCTTCGCTATCGTAAACCCGTCTCATTCGGGGCATGCTAGGGATGAAGGAGGGGAGGGCGATGAAACGGAAACCGGACAACCAACGCGCCGGGCATCCGGCCCGCGCCGCCGACACACGGACGGCAGGCCGGACAGCGATGAAGGAACAAACGGTGCAAGAGGCCTACAAAGAGCGGGAAGAGCTGACGGCCGATTCAATCAAAAAGCGGGAGAAAGGGCGATTCCTTTCTCTCGCTTTTTTGCGGTTAAGCATGCTCTTCTAAGCTGGCGACCGGCACGCTTTGTTTTTGATTCGGGTTGTCAAGCGGGTGGATCGTGGCTACGCCTTTTTGTTGGTCGACATGCTCAATGTAAATGCGCTGGCCGTTGTACGTGACGTTTGCCATCACTGGCGACGACGCGATTTCTTGCGCCCGACGGACATCCATCTGAAACACCTCCTTATTTGCCGATAACACGCATAGTATGACAGGTGTGCGATTGAACTATGCATGTGGCTGAGATCGGAAAGAATAATTTCCAAAACAATGTGCTAAATAATCAATAAACAAAACCGACCATCTTTTCCTAGCCGATTCACACGTTTTAATGTAAACTATTTTTTATAAATAGTTTACATATAAGGGGGATGGGGATGAAAACCGAACTAACCGCCCAACTGCTCGAATGGGAACAAAAAGCGCAAAAGCGCCAGCTGCGCCGGGCAGAGGCGTCAGGCGCTTCGGTCATGTTGGACGGAAAGCCGATGTTGAATTTAGCGTCCAATAATTATTTAGGGTTAGCGGATGATAGGCGGCTGATTGAGGCGGGCTGTGAGGCGATGCGAACCTACGGGGCTGGAGCGGGCGCATCGCGGCTCATCGTTGGGAATCACCCGCTCTATGAGCGGGCGGAAGCCGCATTGAAACAATGGAAAAAGGCAGAAGCGGCGCTTATTTTCAACAGCGGCTACACGGCCAACATCGGCGTGTTGACAGCGTTAATTGGCCGAGATGATCTTGTCTTTAGCGATAAGTTGAACCATGCGAGCTTGATTGATGGCATCCGCTTGAGCAAAGCCGCTTGTTTCCGCTATCGTCATAACGACATGAATCAGCTGGAGTCATTGTTGAAGCAATCTCCGCCCGGTAAGCGGAAATGGATCGTCACCGATGCCGTTTTCAGCATGGACGGCGATTGGGCGCCGCTACCGGAGCTTGTCGAGTTGAAACGGCGCTACCGCGCGATATTGATTGTCGACGAAGCGCACAGCGGCGGTGTGTTCGGACCGAACGGCGAAGGGCTGCTTCACCATTTCGGGCTTGAGAAGGAAGAGGATGTGCTCGCCATCGGCACCTTCAGCAAAGCGCTCGGCAGCTTCGGCGCGTATGTAACAGGAGAGCCGTGGCTGATTGAGTATTTGATCAACAGCGCCCGCAGCTTCATTTTTACGACCGCCTTGCCGCCATCGGTCCTTGCCGCCAATGAAGCGGCTATTCATATCGTTCAATCCGAGCCGGAGCGGCGCCAGCGGCTGCACGCCTTAAGCGAACAGTTCCGCACGAAACTGAAACAGCTTGGGTTTGACACCGGCGGCAGCGAGACGCCGATCGTTCCGGTGATCGTCGGCCCGAACGACCAGGCTGTGGCGATGAGCGAGTTGCTGCAGGAAGCGGGCCTTGCCGCAATCGCCATCCGGCCGCCAACCGTCCCTGAGGGAACGGCGCGCATTCGCTTTTCCGTCACCGCGGCGATGACGGAAGAAGACATGGAGATGGCCGTTGACTGCATCGCTTTGGCGGGGAAGCGGATGGGGCTGATTTCATAGGAAGAAGCTGCATCATAACGATGGAACGCCAGAAAAGAAAAAACCAGCCGAACGTTTTTTTCGGCTGGTTTTCTTCGATCGGGATGACAGGATTTGAACCTGCGACCCCACGCACCCCATGCGTGTGCTCTACCAAGCTGAGCTACATCCCGAAATGGTTTGTCAGACATACTTCATTATACAAGAAAAACGGGATAAGATCAATGGCTAATTTTTCAGGAAATCAGAAAAGGATGCCGTTGTCGGCATCCCCGATGTTAACAAAAAAGAAGGCTTCGTCTGTCAGGGCTGTGCCGCCGAATGAGGTTATGCCATCGATGAAACAATTCGCTCCAATTGTTCGCGAATATCGCCGCGGCATGCTTCACCGTGGTAACAGATGGCCGTCTCGATATCAAATTCAAGCAATTTTCGGACAGAGTGCATGGCTTCGCCCATATCAGGTGTGCCGCCGAATTCCGCCCATAGTCGCCCGGCTTCGGTGGAGAGGGCGTCGCCGGCGATCAACAGGCGGTTAAACACCTTGAAACACGAGCGCAGTGTCCATCGTTCCGATCACAGAATCGAACGTTTCTCCGCAGGCGATGATCGTCTCGGCGTATCGATCATGTTCGAGTGTGCACTGACGGATCGTTTTGTTGTATGGGTCAACGATCCAGTATTCTTCCACTCCGTAGGCGCAGTACAAATCTTTTTTCAGCGTCACATCGATTTTGTAGGTTGACGGGCTGACAACTTCGATGACAATGAGCGGCCGCCCCTTATAGCCGCCGATGATTTTTTCAGGCCGTTCGCAATAGACAGCGACATCCGGCTGGATAAACTCGTTCATCACGTTTCCGTTCTTTTCGAGTTTCACGGACAAGTTTGAAATCGGTTGACATGGGCTTTTTCCTTTGATCATGGAAACAAGATTGTCGCAAACGATTTGATGTTCCCATGACGGGGACGGGGACATGTTGATGGCTTCTTGCATGCTCCTCACCTCTTTTTCATTATACTTGAAACCGGTCTCCCTTGCCTACAACGGGTTGTGGAGAAAAAGAAAACGCTAGGTTGCCAGGCGGTATTCAAGTATACTAAAAAGAAAAGAGGAAAGGAGGCCGTTTTCATGCCAGCGCCGGAAAAAGGGCAGCCGTTTACTTATGCGCAATATATGATGCTTGACGAAGATGTACGCTATGAGGTTATTGATGGCCAAGTCTTCAACATGTCCCCAGCTCCGACGCCGAAACATCAGGCCGTGCAGCGTGAATTGCTGGTGGAATTTGCGGCCTATTTGCGTGGGAAAACATGCACCGTATTTGGCGCTCCGATCGATGTTTGTTTGGCGGATCGGGATGATCCGGAACAAATTCGCGAATGGGTTGAGCCGGATCTTGTCGTTGTCTGCGACAAAAGCAAAATTCGCGAAAAACGAATTGTCGGCGTGCCGGATCTTGTTGTGGAGATTATTTCAAAATCGACGGTGCGCAAGGACAAAATTGTCAAATTTCACCGTTACGAGCGGGCAGGGGTGAAAGAATATTGGATTGTCGATCCGGTGAATGAGACGATTGATGTCTATGTGCTCGAAGAAGGGAGATTCCGCCATCAAGGGATGTATGTCCGCGATGATACGATTCCCGTTCGCCTGTTTCCTGAACTGGCGATCGAATTAAAAAACGTATTTGCCGAAGAAGAATAAGAAAAACGGCTGCTGTTCAAACCGCATGCTCCCCTTGTTCGTTTGCTGGGACGGATCCATTTCGCGGGGGGTAAGAGGTGGTTGTTTGCCACATTTGGGCATAGAAAAGGAAAAAACAGGCGATACTAACGATCGGTGATGCCTGTGTACAGTCAAGAAGAATTGGTCCGCTTTGTCGAAGAAGCGAAACAGTACGCCCGCTATGGAAAAGTAGCCGATTACATTCCCGCCCTGGGCAAGGCCGATCCGAATGAACTGTCGATCGCTGTATACACCCCGGACGGCAAGGTGGCGAGCGCCGGAGATGTGACGGTGAAAGTGACGCTGCAAAGCATCTCGAAAATCATCGCGCTTGCCTTTGTCTTAATCGACCGCGGCGAAGACGAGGTGTTCCGGAAAGTCGGCATGGAGCCGACAGGCGATCCGTTCAACTCGATCGCGAAGCTCGAAGAAGTGCAGCCGGCCAAACCGCTCAATCCGATGATCAACGCGGGGGCGCTGGCGGTGACGCATATGATCCGCGGCCGATCGGTCGAAGAGCGGCTTGAGCGGCTCTTGGCGTTCGTCCGCCGCCTCGCGGGCAACGAACAGATCGCGTATTCGGAGGAAGTGGCCCGCTCCGAATTTGAAACCGCGTTTTTGAACCGTTCGCTTTGCTATTTTCTCAAGCAGCATCGTATCATTGACGAAGATGTCGAAGAGCTGATGGATTTGTACACGAAGCAGTGCGCCATTGAAATGACGTGCATCGACCTGGCGCGCATCGGCTTGGTGTTCGCGCTTGACGGGCGCGACCCGCATTCGGGCGAGCCGATCATGCCGCTTGATGTCGCCCGCATTTGCAAAACATTTATGGTCACGTGCGGCATGTACAACGCATCCGGCGAATTTGCCATCAAAGTCGGCATCCCGGCGAAAAGCGGCGTTTCAGGCGGCATTCTCGCCGCCGTCCCGGGCCGGTGCGGCATCGGTATTTTCGGCCCGGCTCTCGATGATAAAGGGAACAGCGTGACCGGGGTGAAACTGCTCGAGCGGCTGTCAAAAACGTATTCATTAAGCATTTTCTAAGGAGGAAATCACGATGAAAACATTTACGGTCCAGTTTCACCGCGAAGACGACGTCGAAGCGATGAACGTCGGCAAGTTGAGCCAAGAGGATTTTGACAAGGCGACCGAAGGCGGGACGCGGCATTTGTTTGACCTTGACACCAATATCGGCTATTTCGTCTTTTTCGACGCTGAGGACAACGAAGGCAACGTATCGTATTTAATGCTTCAATACGAAGAAGACAGCGAAGACCCGAGCGCGTGCTACAGCTTTGAGCTGAAAGACTTTTACGAATTTATGGCGCTGTATTTGAACGACCTTGAATTCGCCGACGAAGAAGAAATGACAGAAGACGGCGAAGAGGAATACGGACCGATCCACCACCTGGCGCATTTGCTTTATCATATCGTCGAGGAAGGGAAGACGGTGGAGGTGTGAGGGAACGGTCCTGGACGGGAGAGTCCAGGATTTTTTGTTGATATGGCAGTCCGTGGCCAAATAATGGTGGATTAAACTGAGCGGCAGCGGAATATTTGTGAACTACCCCCACTTAATTTTCTAGCGAAAATTTGAAGTGGGGGCTTCCAAAGAAGTTTGACTGCTTCAAGCAATCCTTATTCTTTGAGGCGTGTCCACTTCGCCGCTAGAGCATAAGACACTCAGGTCTACAGCTTTACTTTTCTTTAAGATGTTTAATGCGCCATTGACATCCTGTTTACGAGTGGTGCCTTTGATTTTTTGCTTATCTTTTATGCTTTGAAGTCTGGCATTTTCTTTGTTAAACCATTGATTTATACTTTTTAATCTCCGCCCATCAATGATGAATGATCTGCCGTCTGATGTGACACAAGTGGCAAGATTGTTTAATCCTAAATCAATTGCCAGTGCTTTTTGGTCGTTTAATTCTCTTTGATCTTCAGGCATTTCATATTTGTACTGAATCTCAAAGAACCTGGCATGATGCTTAGGAATGATTTCAATCTGCTTAATCTTTTTGTCCAGCAACACAGGCGGAATCGTTATCGTGATAGGCTTGTGAGTCTTTTTAAATAGGCGAGAATACGGTATCGTGAATTTGTTGCCGTCTATACGAATCTGGCCAATGATCAGTGAATGAAAGCCATCTTTTTTAAGATATTTTGGAATACTGATAGCCTTGTGGTCATATTTTCCTTGTTTGGCAAGACTGATCAAACCAAAGAAAGATTTAAAGGCTTCATTGACCTTTTTTAAAATTTGCTGTGCCATGTTGCTGTTTAACAGCTTATAGTTTTCGTTAGTTTTGGCAAGATGATAATTTTTCTCATAATTAAGAAATTCCTTGTGTTCAAAATAGTATTGTCTGACATTGTACAATCCGACGTTGTACATGTTCTTGGCAATATGGCACAGTTCTCGAAGAGTCAAGTATTCTTCTTTGGTCAAACCATTTAGCTGTTGTTTGATACAAAAATACATTTTTTCACCTCCCATCTAACTATATTATACTATATTTTACTGAATCTATCCTATTTTCAGCAAAATATAGTTAAGGCGATTCATCTCCCACTTACTCCGCTTCGCTTCGTTGAAGTGGGAGTCTTCTCGCCTAATTAAGATAAAATCTTTTTGTATTCCAAATCGTTTGGTTTTCTAATTTCCATGGAGTTCTCCTCACATCACTATTTATTTTCCTATTCTTCAAGCAATGCCCGAACATCTTCCACTGGAAGATCCACCAACTGAGCAATGTCTTTCTCCGTCATTCCTTTGCGCGCCATGTTACGGATCAGTTGCTTCATTCCTTGTTTCATTCCTTGCTTGATCCCTTGTTGAAGCCCACGTTTCATCCCTTCTTCCCATCCCGCTTTCCTTCCCTTTTGCTCATAGGAAATGATCAGCTCCAACACTTTTTCTCTTTCTTTCGTTTCCATCGCCTTCACCTCTCTTTGCAGTTGTTGCTCTTCCTCCTCCGACAGCTTCACATACGTTTCAAAAAAGCCCAACAAGAGCCGCTGCCTCGCTTTATCCAGCTCCAATCTCGCCAACATGCGCAAACACTCTTTTTTCAACTCGACTTTCTCACTTTCAGTATACCCCATTTTGCCAAGATTCTGTTTTGTATTGGCTTCCCGTCATCCAAGCACCGACCTGCCAGCACCACAAATGTTCCTGAACTTTTGGTTCTTGTCGAAAGAGCGGGGGTGCGCTAGTCTTGGACAATGCTTGGATTCATCATGTGATACGTCTTTTATAGAGACGAAGTGTTGAACGCTGTCCCACCTACGCTTGCGCTTGAAGGTGGGGGGCATCGATTCATCCCATACTTACGCTTATGCGTGGAAGTGGAGGTCTTCCCGGTGCGGGATGATAAAAATCCATTTTCTTTATATGAGAAAGGGGCAAACCATGTCTAAGACGGATCGAAAAAACAACGCTTGACAACCGCCCTGTCTTTCCGATACGATGGTGATGTAATCGATTACATAAGCGAGAGGACTACGACCAATGGCAAGCATAAAAGACGTGGCGAAACGGGCGAACGTATCGACGGCCACCGTGTCGCGCGTGCTGCGCAACGCGGGCAACGTCACTGAAGAGACAAGGCAGCGCGTGCTCGAAGCCATTGAAGCGCTGAACTACCAGCCGAACGTGCTCGGCCGGTATTTGCGGCGGATGGAGACCGAGACGGTGCTCGTCGTCGTGCCCGATATTACGAATCCGTTTTTCTCGAAGGTGCTGCGCGGCATTGAAGCGGTCGCCCTCAAGCACGGCTATCAGGTGCTGCTTGGCGATACGCAAAACGATGTCCGGCTTGAGGAGCAGTATTTGAATTTGCTGCCGCAGCGGCAAGTCGACGGGATGATTTTTTTGACCGCCCGCATCCGCAAAGAGCTGGTGGAAGAGATGGCGCGGCAGTTTCCGATCGTCTTGGCGTGCGAGTATTTGGAAGGGGCGGACATCCCGACCGTTTCGATCGACAACATCAGCAGCGCCCGCAAGGCGACAGAACACTTGATCCGTCTCGGCCATCGCCGCATTGCCCACCTGTCCGGGCCAATGAACATCATTTTAAGCCGCGACCGGCTGCGCGGCTACCAACAGGCGTTGGCGCAGCATGAGCTTGAGGCGGACGCCGCGCTCGTGCAGGAAGGCGATTTTACCTATGAGTCCGGATATAATTTAACGTTGAAGCTGCTCGCTCTTGAGAAGCCGCCGACAGCGATTTTCGCCGCCAACGATGAGATGGCGATTGGGGCGATCAAAGCGGTTCGCCATCGAGGCGGACGCGTTCCCGACGATGTGGCCGTTGTCGGATTTGACGACATTCAAATGGCCTCGATTTTTGAACCGAGCCTCACGACGATCGCCCAGCCGATGTTTGAGATCGGGCAAAAGGCGATGGAATTGCTGCTTGCGCTCATTGAAGGAACGAGCGCGCGGCGGCGTCAGCTTGTTCTTCCCGATCGGCTCGTCATTCGCGATTCGTGTGGAGGAGAGCGCTCTGAGCAAAGGGGCTGACAGCGCTCTCTGTTCGGTGCGGGGGAACGGGCGGATTTTTTTAGCATGGTGATGTAATCGATTACATCACTTAGAAAACGGACGGCGAATCGGTGGAGCATATGGGACAGAGAAAACAAATGAGCGCAAGGGGGAAAAGGACATGGGAAACACACTTCCAATCCGCCTCGGCTTGATCGGAGCCGGAGGGATTTCCAATGAACACATCAAGGCGGCGCTCGCCCTGCCCGAGCGCGTCGTCTTGCAGGCGATTTGCGACGTCAATGAACAAGCGGCCGCGGAGAAAGCGAAAACGTACGGCATCCGCGAAGTGTATCGCGACTACAAGGAACTGCTCGCCTCACCAGATGTCGATGCCGTCATCATTACCGTGCCGAACTTTTTGCACGCCCAAGTGTCGGTCGACAGTTTGCGGGCCGGAAAACACGTTCTTTGCGAAAAGCCGATGGTGACGAAAGCGGAAGAGGCGGACGCCATCATCCGCGCCCGTGATGAGTCGGGAAAACAGTTTATGGTGTCGTTGAACAACCGCTTCCGCCAAGCGGCGCAATGGCTTCATGAGCGAATCCAATCCGGCGCGTTCGGTGAGATTTATTACGCGAAAACGGGTTGGGTGCGCCGCCGCGGCATTCCCGCATGGGGGGCGTGGTTTTTTGACCGCGAACGCTCCGGCGGCGGTCCGCTCATCGATTTGGGCGTCCATATGCTCGATGTGACGCTTTGGCTGCTCGGGAACCCGAACCCGGTCGCGGTGACGGGGAAAACGTACGCGAAGTTCGGCCCGCGCCGCCAAGGGGCATGGCCGGGAACATCCTTTGCGCCTGATGCCGCCTATACGGTCGAAGATTTCGCCTCGGCGTTCATCCAGCTCGAAAACGACGCGACGGTGCTGCTTGAGACGAGCTGGGCGTCGCATATTGAAGAAGAGCGGGCATATGTCGAGTTTCTTGGCACGGAAGGCGGCGTGCGCTGGGAGTGGAATATCGCCGGAAACCGCCAAGAAGTGAAATGGTTCCGCAACGAACACGGCGTTCCGGCCGATGTCACGCTCCATTTTGATGATCAAAGCGAACGGGTGGCGCTCCTTGACCATTTCTTGACGAGCATCGCCGAGAACACGCCGCCGCTTTGCACCGCTGAACAAGGGCTTACGATCGCCAAAGTGTTAGAAGCGATTTACGAATCGTCCGAAAAAGGGCGGCAAGTTCGCATCGAATGGTGAGAAACGCTCCATGAATCGCACTGGCGTCCCAACGAGTCGCGAACATGGGGAAACATTCCAAAAAACACTCGGCCTAGCCGCATACAGGCAGGCCGAAAGAACCAAGGGGGATCCATGAATGACTACACCCATCCGCGTTGTCGTCTGGAACGAATTTCGCCATGAAAAGAAAGATGAACAGGTAAGAGCGATTTATCCGGAAGGAATGCATACCGTCATCGCGAACTACCTAGCCGAAGCAGGGTTTGACGCCGCGACCGCTGTCTTGGACGAACCGGAGCACGGCTTGACCGACGAGGTGCTCGACCGGTGCGACGTCCTCGTCTGGTGGGGGCATATCGCCCATGATGAAGTGAAAGATGAGGTTGTCGAACGCGTCCACCGCCGCGTGCTGGAAGGAATGGGGCTCATTGTCCTTCATTCCGGCCATTTCTCGAAAATTTTCAAAAAGCTGATGGGGACGACATGCAATTTGAAATGGCGCGAAGCCGATGAAAAAGAGCGTCTCTGGGTCGTCGCCCCGGGCCATCCGATCGTGGAAGGAATCGGACCGTACATCGAGCTTGAGCAGGAAGAAATGTACGGCGAGTTTTTCGACATCCCAGAGCCGGACGAAACGATTTTCATCAGCTGGTTTGAAGGCGGAGAAGTGTTCCGCAGCGGTTGCACGTTCACGCGCGGGAAAGGGAAAATTTTCTACTTCCGCCCTGGCCATGAAACGTATCCGACGTACCATCACCCGGATGTGCTGAAAGTGATCGCCAATGCCGTCCGCTGGGCCGCGCCGGTCAACCGCGGGGAAATCGTCTTTGGCAATGTCAAGCCGCTTGAGCCGATCAAAGCGAAACAAGGAGGAGTGACGCAGTGAAACCGATCAATGTCGGCATTATCGGCACAGGCTTTTCCGCTTCTTCCCATATTGAGGCGCTCCGACGCCTGCCGTTTGTGAACATCGTCGCCATCGCCTCAAGCAGCCAAGAAAAAGCGGAGGAAGCCGCGCGCCGGTTCGGGATTCCGAAAGCATACGGCGACTACCGAGCTTTAATTGACGACCCGGACGTCGAAGCCGTGCACAACTGCACGCGCAACGTCCTCCATTTCCCGATCAACAAGGCCGCGCTCGAGGCAGGGAAACATTTGTTGTCGGAGAAGCCGCTCGCCATGGACAGCGAACAGTCGGCGGAATTAAAGCGGCTCGCTGCACAAAGCGAAAGCCTGAGCGCGGTCTGCTTCAACTACCGCCACTACCCGCTCGTTGTCGAGGCGAAAGAGCGGCTCGCCCGTGAGGCGAAGCGCGTTCATTTCGTGTACGGCGGCTATGTGCAAGACTGGCTCTTGTATGACACGGACTACAACTGGCGGCTCGACCCGGCGCAAAACGGCCCGTCGCGCGCCATCGCCGACATCGGTTCGCACTGGTGCGACACAGTGCAATACGTGCTCGGAAAACGCATCGTCGAAGTGTTCGCCGACTTGCGCACCGTCCATCCGGTTCGCTACAAGCCGAAACAGGAAGGGAGCACGTTTACATCCGGCCACAACCAAGACGCGGAGCCAGTCCAGATTGACACCGAAGACGGCGGCAGCGTGCTCGTCCATTTTGACGACGGCACCCATGGGGCGTTTACGATTTCCCAAGTGAGCGCCGGCCGCAAAAACCGGCTCTATTTTGAAATCGCGGCCGATGAGATGACGCTCGCCTGGGACCAAGAGCACCCGAACCGCCTCTGGGTCGGGCGCCGCAGCGGCCCGAACGAAGAAATCGTCCGCGACCCGGCGCTTTTGTCGCCGCAAGCCGCCGCTTACGCCCATTACCCGGGCGGCCATGAAGAAGGCTGGCCGGACGGGCTGAAAAATTTGTTCCGTGATTTTTATGGCGCCATCATCCGGAAACAACGCGGCGAGGCGCTCGGGGAACTGCCGTTTGCGACGATCGCCGACGGCCACCATACGATGAGGATCGTCGACGCCATTTTGGAAAGCTATCGCACGAAACAATGGGTGCGGGTGGCGGAATAAGCGTGGGAGTTCGTTCGATCCGCTCATCCGACGAGAAGCAACAACAGCGCGGCGCGGCGGCCGTCCGGCCGTTGCGCGCCGTCAAAAGGGGGAGAATGACAAAATGAAAGTAGGCGTATTCACCGTCTTGTATCAACAGCTGCCGTTTGAGGAAATGCTGGACAAAGTCGCCGCCATGGGCATCGAAGCCGTTGAGCTTGGCACCGGCAATTACCCGGGCAGCGCCCATTGCGATCCCGACGCGCTGTTGGATCAGCCGGAAAACATCAAAGCGCTGAAAAAAGCTGTCGCCGACCGCGGCCTCGTCATCAGCGCCTTAAGCTGCCATGGCAACCCGCTTCATCCGGACAAAACGTTCGCGAAACAGTCACATGACACGTGGCGGAAAACGGTCAGGCTCGCCGAGCAGCTCGAAGTCCCGGTCATCAACGCCTTCTCCGGCTGCCCGGGCGACCATCCCGGCGCCAAATACCCGAACTGGGTCACATGCTCCTGGCCGCCGGATTACTTGGAAATTTTAAAATGGCAATGGGAAGAAGTCGTCATTCCGTACTGGCGCGAAGAAGCCGCGTTCGCCAAGGAGCACGGCATCACGCAAATCGCCTTTGAAATGCATCCGGGCTTTGTCGTCTACAACCCGGAAACGCTCCTCAAACTGCGCGAACATGTCGGCGACGCGATCGGCGCCAACTTCGACCCGAGCCACCTGCTTTGGCAAGGCATCGACCCGGTTGAGGCGATCAAACTGCTCGGCCGCGAAAAAGCGATTTTCCATGTCCATGCGAAAGACACGTACCTAGACGAAGCGAACATCCGCAAAAACGGCGTGCTCGACACGAAACATTACAGCCAAATCCTCGACCGCTCATGGGTGTTCCGCACCGTCGGCTACGGGCAAAGCGAAAAAATGTGGCGCGACATCGTCAGCGCCCTGCGCGCCGTCGGCTACGACTACGTGCTGTCGATCGAACATGAAGACATGCTCGCTTCGATCGATGAAGGGCTGTCCAAAGCCGTCGCGCTTTTGAAAAAGGTGCTGTTCAAAGAAGAACTGCCCGAGATGTGGTGGGCGTAAAAAGAAGGCGGCAAGGGAAAATGATCCCTTGCCGCCCGCCGTTTCAGCGTAAGCGCGAAAAAGACCCTCCAACGCCTGCCAAGAGGCGCACCTGCTTTAGACCACTTGCGCCGTCTCGCGGCCAACGCGCCCTTTCATGAACAGCAGCCGGTGCCCGTCCACCGTCAAATCGATCATCGCGCCATCCAACACATCATCGCCTGACTTTTTTCCGTTTGCCTGCAAGTACGCGACCCGGTACCACTTGCGCCCGTACTCAAAATACATGTACCGCCCGCGCCGGAAATCGATCCAAAACTTCACCCGCTCGCCATTTACGTTCTTCCATACATACCCCCACGCCCGGTCTTGGCGGATCGGCGCCATTTTCGGACGCGCGGAATTGATGGCTTCATAATACAGGCGGTGTTTGATGTCAAACAGCACCATCCCGTTTGCCTCCTTTTGGACATGATACTATATGTATAGCGCCAAACGGGCAAAAATAGACATGCTGGCTCACTCATTTCGTCTCAGTATTCGCCCTGCGAGCAACCGAACGGCCAACGTCAACAGAAACATTGTAACGAGTGAGTATTCCCACTTCCAACCATGATATTCGATCAAATCCGTATGCCGTTCAAAGACAACCTCAAGGGCTGTCAGCACCGCCGCATACCCCGCGCATTGCGCCGCCACACCCGGCCAGCGCGCTCGGCGCGAGGTGGCATAGACGTACACACTGACAACCGGATAGAGAAGATATTCAAAAATGACGCTGTTATTTACATAAGAAGCAAAAAAACGGACCGGATACTCGAGGAGCCCGGCCCCCGCCACGATCGAACCGAAAAAACTCGCCGCATATGCATTGAGCAAAAACGAAAGCCATACTTCCCTTGGTGGAAGAAAACGGAAGCTGAGCCCCAACAAACCGATGCCTAGCGCAGCAAGCAGCCAAAGAATCCATTGTTCCATGATCGCCTCCTGGATGCGAATGATGTCGATTTTTCTTTAGTATGGGATGAGGGAGGGGGGAGTATGTGAATTTTTTCGTGTTTTCATTTTACGACAGCGCAATAGGCCTTAGAAGTGATGGTCTTATGTATGTTCTGTCCTATGAAAAAAAGTGGAATTTTGTAAAATAGTAGGCTCTTCACCACAAAATGTACTTGACAATCAGGTTGTTTTCTGATCAAGGGTACAAAAAATGCGAAATTTCCTGTATGGTAAAGGTGACCAAACCATTATAAATGCACCTTGAAAAGTTAACCTTTGCATCACGCTGCACACCCCAAGCGTCGAAGCACCTCTTCCGGTTGTTGATCTATATATTCCATAAACCGGGCAATGGCTTGGTCAATATCCATTTGAT
>NZ_SDLD01000041.1:0-26141 GCF_013096875.1 Geobacillus sp. DSP4a
TCGCCCTTCTTTCGGTGGTAGTGGTTTTGGTGACTCTATTCTACCAGAAAAAAGGGCGATTCTTCTATATTTGAGGCAAAAAAGTGGGGGCTGATCCCAAAACGCATTCGCGTTTTGGGTCAGCCCCTTTTTCCAAAAGCGGGAGGGAAAGCGATGAACAAAACGGCTGACCGGATCGCGGCGGTGGCGTTTTTGGCTGTGGGCGCTTTGTTTATGGTGGAAAGTTTGCGCATATCGAAAAGCGCCTACGGCAGCGCTGTCGGGCCGAATGTGTTTCCGTTTTTGCTTGGACTTGTATTGGTTTTATTAAGCATAAAACTGCTGTTTGAGACAAGAAATTATTCAGGCGCAACAGGGGAGAAACTGCCGCGGCAATATAAAAAGTTTCTTGTCATTTTCATCGCCGCCATTTTCTATGCGGCGTTGCTTGAAACGGTTGGATATGTGATCACGACATTTCTCTTTCTTGTCATCGGCTTTCAAACGATGGAAAAAGGGGCGCTATGGAAGTCGATCGCCATTGCGGCTGGCTTTTCGCTTGGCGTATATGGCCTTTATGTGAAGCTGCTGCAAGGAACATTGCCAAGCTGGCCGATTTGGTTCCAATGAAGGGAGGGGCATCATGAGCACACTATCGTTTTTGCTTGACGGATTTCAGACAGCGCTTCAGCCGCATAACTTGCTGTTTGCGTTTATCGGGGTGTTGATCGGCACGGCGGTCGGCGTGCTTCCTGGGATCGGACCGATGAGCGGGGTGGCGCTGCTCATTCCGGTGACGGCGTCGATGACATCGGGTTTGAGTCCCGAGCAGGCGGCCGCCAGTTCGATCATTTTGTTGGCCGGCGTCTATTACGGGGCGATGTACGGCGGGTCGACGACGTCAATTTTGTTAAACACGCCCGGGGAATCATCGTCTGTTGTCACGACGCTGGACGGCTACCAAATGGCGCGGCAAGGCCGGGCCGGGGCGGCGCTGGCGATTGCGGCGATCGGCTCGTTTGTGGCGGGGATTGTGTCGCTCATCGGCCTTGTATTATTAGCGGAGCCGCTGTCCAATGTCGCCTTGAAGTTCGGTCCGGCTGAATATTTTTCGCTCATGCTGCTCGGGTTGGCGGCGGTGAGCGGACTGGCTGGCAAATCGATGACGAAAGCATGGATCATGACAGTGTTCGGCTTGTTGCTTTCCACGATCGGGCTGGACAATGTCTCTGGCGTCGCACGCTTCACGTACAATATTTCCTATTTGTATGGGGGGCTGGAGTTTTTAACCGTAGCGGTCGGGCTGTTTGCGTTGGGGGAAGTATTCAAGTCGATTCTCCACAACGAAATGAACAGCGGGGAAATTGCGAAAATTGGCCGCGTGTTGCCGACGAAAGCGGACTTGAAAGAAAGTGCCGGCCCGATTGCCCGCGGGTCGCTGCTCGGATTTTTCATCGGCGTGCTGCCGGGAGCCGGAGCGACGTTGGCCTCATTTTTCTCTTATATTCTTGAAAAGAAAATCAGCAAACATCCAGAAAAATTCGGCCAAGGGACGATCGCCGGCGTCGCGGCGCCCGAGTCGGCGAACAACGGTGCGTCTGGAGGCGCGATGATTCCGCTGTTGACGCTCGGGATTCCGGGGTCCGGGACGACGGCCATTTTGATGGGAGCGCTCATTATGTACAACGTCCAGCCAGGTCCGCTGTTGTTTGATGAACATCCGGCTGTTGCCTGGGGATTGATTGCGAGCATGTTTATCGGAAATGTGATGTTGTTAATTCTCAACATGCCGCTTGTGAAACTATTTGCGAAAATCATCCAAACACCGACGAAGTATTTGTTGCCGCTCATTATCGCCATCTCTGTATTCGGCGTGTATGCGGTGCAAGTGACGACGTTTGATGTGTTTCTGTTGTTGGCATTTGGCTTGCTCGGCTATTGGCTCGCGGAACACGATTACCCGCTCGCGCCGCTTGTGCTGGGGCTTGTGCTGGGGCCAATGATTGAAAACAACATGCGCCGGGCGTTGACGGCATCCAACGGGGACTATCTCGTGTTCGTTGAAAAGCCGATTTCGCTCGTCTTGTTGGTCATCGCCTTATTGTGGATTGCCGTGCCGTTTTTCATGAAATTACGAGGAAAAACCGTCATTGTCAATGAAGATATGTAATAATAGAAAGAAAGGCTTTCTTCCTTTAGTGGAGGATGGTCTTTCTTTTCATTTTTCCGTTTGGAGGACAGCACGATGAAACTGCAAACACGGTTGATGATGATCATTTGTTCGCTGCTTTTGTTTGTCATCGTGTTTCTTACGTTTTTATTCCAACATATGTTCGCGGAGACTATCAAACAACAAATCGGCATGCGGGCGCTGAACGTGGCGGAAACCGTCGCGTCCACCCCGCTTGTGCGCGAGGCGTTCCGCGACCCCGATCCGTCCGTGCGCTTGCAGCCGTTTGCCGAATATATTCGCCGAAAGACAGGGGCGGAATACGTCGTCATCGGCAACCGCCAAGGAATCCGCTATGCTCACCCGCTGCCGGACCGGATCGGCAAACCGATGGTCGGGGGCGACAACGGTGAGGTGCTCAAAGGCAAGGCCATTATTTCGGAGGCGGTCGGTTCACTCGGTCCGGCAATCCGCGGAAAAGCGCCGGTTTTGGATGAAAACGGACAGGTGATCGGCATTGTTTCGGTCGGTTTTTTGCTGGAAGATATTCAGCGCACGGTGTGGTCGTATAGTATAAAGATTTTTCTGTTCTCCGTTCTTGCTCTCTTTCTTGGAGCGGTGGGCGCCGTGGCGATCGCCAGGGCGGTGAAAAAATCGATTCATGGCCTTGAACCGGAAGAAATCGGTTTGCTCTACCAAGAAAAGCAGGCGATTTTAGAGGCAATTCGCGAAGGAATGGTGGCCATCAATCAAGAGGGAACGATTACAATGGTCAACCAAACGGCGCTGAAGCTGCTTGGGTATGAGAACGAACGCGATGTGTTGGGAATGCCGATCTTGCAGCTTATTCCCCACTCGAGGCTGCCTGAAGTCATTCGGACGGGGCAGGCAGAATTTGACGATGAAATGGTGTTAGGGGAAGAAACCGTCATTGCCAACCGCATTCCGATCAAAGACAAGCAAGGGCGTGTGATCGGAGCGGTATCGACGTTTCGAAACAAATCGGAATTGTATCGCTTGACCAAAGAGTTATCGCAGCTTCGCAGTTATGCCGATGCCTTGCGCGCGCAAACGCACGAATTTTCCAACAAGCTGTATTTGATCTCTGGCCTGATTCAACTGGAATCGTATGAGGAAGCGCTTGAACTGATCGCAAAAGAGACCGACTTGCAACAAAACATCGTCCGGTTTGTCATGAAAGAAATTCCGGATCCGATCATCGGCGGTCTGCTGATCGGCAAGTTCAATCGCGCCAACGAGCTGAAAATTGTGTTTGAGATCGATCGGGAAAGCAGTTTCCGTGATGTGCCGCCATGGATGGACCGGGACCATCTAATAACCATTATTGGAAATGTAGTAGATAACGCCATGGAAGCTGTTCTCCATAACGGAAAGGAAGAGAAACGGGTGGCCGTTTTTTTGACTGACCTTGGCGATGATTTAATTATTGAGGTTGAGGATAACGGATTAGGCATTGACCCAGCTGTAGCGGAACGGATCTACGAGCGCGGCTTTTCAACGAAGGCTGCCGGAGGGCGGGGGTATGGGCTTGATCTAGTGAACCGGGCGTTGACAATGCTCGGGGGGCAAATGACGTATCGATCTGAGCAAGGAGCAGGCACGGTATTTACCATCATGATCCCAAAGCGGCCAGCCCATGTCGGGCGGCAGGACCGCCAAGGCTAGAAGGAGGGAACCGATGTTGCCGATTCGTGTACTGATTATTGAAGACGACCGCCGCATCGCTGAAATTAATCGGCGCTTTGTCGAGAAAGTGAATGGGTATGAAGTGGTCGGCATTGCCACGAACGCCGAAGAGGCAAGGGAATTGACAGAGGTGCTGCAACCCGACGTGTTGTTGCTTGATGTCTATTTTCCGGATATGAACGGCCTCTCTTTTTTAAAATGGGTTCGGGAACGCTTTTCCAATATCGATATTATTATGATCACCGCAGCACGAGAAGTGGATGCCTTGAAACAAGCGCTGCATGGCGGAGTGTTTGATTACATTATCAAGCCGATTATGTTTGACCGATTCGCCGACACATTGCATCGATATAAAGAGTACTATGACAAAATGCAGCGGTGGGTGAAAGAGAAAGAGTGGATTGGCCAAGAAGAGGTTGATGCCTTAATGGGAAGAGAAGTGTCCGTTAAGGAACAGCCTATGTTGCCTAAAGGCATTCAGCCGTTGACCTTAGAAAAAGTGTTGGGGGTTGTGAGACAGTGCGCAGAAGGCATCACCGCTGAAGAAGTGGGGCGGCAAATCGGAACCAGCCGGACGACGGCCCGCCGTTACTTGGAGTATCTCGTCTCCGTCGGCCAGGTGACGGCCGATATTGCCTATGGATCCGTTGGGCGGCCGGAACGAGTTTACAAGAAGAAAATGTAGGTATAGAAGGCCGGTGATTTCGTGAAAAATCACAGAAAATGGACTTTTTTCAAATAGAGAAGTCTTGCAAAATCAACGCTTCTCTTTCGGCCGAAAACAATGGATTCAGCGAAATCAGTTGTTTTTCACCAGCCTTATAGATTTTCAAAAATGAAACATCCATTATATGGAGAAAGAAAGAGAGGAGAGCGTCTTGGCTGTTTTTAGCGGCATTTTATTGCAAGTGATGGTTCCGATGTTATTGATTGTCGGCTTGGGGGCAGGGCTTCACCGCTTCTTTCATCTTGACCTCAATACGTTATCCAAATTGAACATGTACGTCCTGTTGCCGGCAGTCGCATTCATCAACGTGTACGACAGTGAGTTGAATGGAAAGGTGTTGGCGGCCATCTTAGCATTTCTCTTGTTGCAAAACAGCGGACTGATCGTTTTGAGTATGATGATGGCCAAGTTGTTCAAATTAGAACGGAGTTTGTCAGCCGTATTTCAAAACACCATTGTGTTGAACAACTCAGGTAATTTCGGCATCCCGGTCAGTCAGCTTGTATTTCATCAACATCCGCTCGGGGCGACGATTCAAATTATGGTGACGATCTTTCAAAATTTCTTGACGAATACATATGGGGTATATCAGTTCGTATCCGGGAATGGAAAAAGGGAGAAATGGACTGCGGAGATATGGAAAAATCCCGTCCTTCACGCGCTGTTGCTTGGCGTGGTCTGCCGATGGCTCCACGTCCCGATCCCATCATTTTTATGGACGCCGCTTCAGCGGGTCGCCGATGCGTTTTTAGCCATCGCCCTCTTTACGTTGGGAGCGCAAATCGCCTACGCTCGGTTTACTGCCTTGCCGCCGCTTGTGTATGTGAGTGTGTTCGGGCGCTTGATATTGTCGCCGCTGTTGGCTGCGTCTTTGATCTTTCTATTAGGAATGGATGGCGTGACGGCTCAGGCATTGCTCATTGCCAGTTCGTATCCATGTTCACGCAATACGGCGCTGTATGCGCTCGAGTATGACTGCCACCCCGATTACGCCGCCCAGGCAGTGCTGGTGTCGACCTTGTTGAGCGCCATTACCGTGACAGGCACAGTATATGCGGCCCGTCTGCTGTTTCCGATTGGCGGATGAAAACGGGGGCAAGTTGTCGTCGACCTCCAATCGTGCAAAAATCCCGGGGGATCGACGACAATGTTTTTTTGCGTCAAAATCCTACAAACAACACGGCTAAACGGTATTGACAGAATTTTTGAAACGTGATATTCTGAAAACAGCTCAGAGAGAAAAAGCTTGATTTGATGCGTATGGTTTGGGTTTTTATCGTACCTATGAGGGATTGAAACCTCCTTTACCTTTACGATTTCAGATTGAATAGTTTCGTTTTTATCGTACCTATGAGGGATTGAAACCAAATTTCTCCGCGTAGCTGATTGTTTTCTTCTGTGTTTTTATCGTACCTATGAGGGATTGAAACACTTGAGCGTACAGATAGCCGTCCTCGTGCAAGTTGTCTGTTTTTATCGTACCCATGAGGAACTGAAACTGTCTCCTGCCACAGCTGAACCACCGCTGAGTTCAGCTTGTTTTACCGCTCGACATAGGAAAAGGACAAATGCGAAATGGCACATGCCAAAAAAACGCGGGGGGAAACAAGAAGGAATTCGGCCGCGAAGGGCGAATACAGTACGGTGAATCCGACATTGCAGGGAGGGAAAACGTGGCGAAGAAGCGAATTGACCATGACCGGTTGTTCAAAGAGCTGCTGTCGACATTTTTTGAGGAGTTTTTGCTTCTTTTCTTTCCCGACGTGTACGAGTACATTGACGTTCACCATCTCTCTTTCCTCTCCGAGGAACTGTTCACCGATGTGATGGCCGGAGAGAAGCACCGCGTCGACTTGTTGGTCGAAACAAAGGTGAAAGGGGAAGACGGGCTCGTCATTGTCCATGTCGAGCATCAAAGCTACACCCAGCGGACCTTCCCCGAGCGAATGTTCCTCTACTTCAGCCGCTTGTTTCAAAAATACCGCCGCCGCATTCTCCCGATCGCCATCTTCAGCTATGACGAACAATACGACGAACCTTCCTCATTGGTCATGCAGTTTCCGTTTTTGACCGTTCTTGACTTCCGCTTTTTGACGGTGGAGCTATGCAAACTGCCGTGGCGCGCGTACATCCGCCATGCCAACCCTGTCGCCGCTGCCTTGCTAAGCAAAATGGGGTATAATGAAGATGAGAAAGTCGACGTGAAAAAGGAATTTTTGCGCATGCTCGTCCGCCTTGAGCTGGATGAAGCGAAACAGCGGCTGTTGTTCGGTTTTTTCGAGACGTATTTGCGGTTATCCGAAGAGGAGGAAATCCAACTGCGACACGAGGTGAGCCAAATGGAGACGAAGGAAGCAAAGCGTGTGATGGAACTCATCGTCTCATACGAACAGCGGGGGATGGAAAAGGGAATCCAACAAGGAATCGAACAGGGGATGAAGCAAGGACGCCAACAAGGGATCGAGGAAGGGAAGCTCGACGTGGTGAAGAGAATGCTGGCGAAAGGGTACGATGTCGACACGATTCACGAACTGACTGGGCTGCCGGTCGAGACGATTGAAAAGGTGAGGCAGTAAGTCGGATGCCCCCTGGCTAGAGCGAACGTCGCCGCCCGCAATGGCGTCAAATCCCTCATAAAGGGCGGCGGCCGTCTTGTTAGAGCCTTCGGACGTTTCGTTCCCAGGGGAGGTTTTTGGAAACGCCGTGTTTTGGGAACTTTTTCGATTTATGAACGGCGTTTTTCTTTTATGATCAGTCTTCTAATTTTTTACCGTTTTCTCACGAATTTAACTTCCCTCCGAAAGAAGTCTCCTACTTCTAAACGTGAAGGTGCGCCAGCACCAGTGAAAGTGGGAGATGAATTTCGGTTGGCGTTAGCCAACGAATAGGATAGAATATGGCTAGAACGGACACCTTCGGAACGAAGGGAAGCGTAAAGGGTTCTTGTGTGTGGCTTACCGTTCAGCGAACACACACAAGTCGCTTGAAGCCCCCACCTCTAAGCGAAGCGTAGGTGGTGGGTAGTTCACAAACCATAAAAACAGCTAAAATAACGACACCTATAAAAAGGTAGCCTAAAATAGACGTCATGGTAGTCAGCATGTCCCATTCTCCTTTTTGTTAATTGGTATCGGTATACAATTGTGCTTGTGAAGCTCTAATAAACTCATTATGTTCTTCTGCGGCTTTCACAGATGTTTCAGAAACGCCAAACGATAATGTAGAAAATACTAAAACAAACGACAGGTAAAAATAGGTATTTGTTCATAAAAATGAATCAATGCATTGCTTAGTGCAAAATGAAAGTACAATCTATGAAGCCGTTTGGCGCGATCCATTCGGGCGGAATGACATCACTCGATCGGCAAGCTGTCACGGCCGTATACTATTCATTGATTTTTAGATTTCAAACAAAAACTATTGTAAACCGCTTTCACTTGGTTTATAATAAAGCTAAACCGGTTTATGAAAACGCTTTTGAACTAAATCGATTTAGTGCGAGAGAGGGATCCCTTTTGAAAAAAGTAACGATGGCCGATGTCGCGAAATTGGCCAACGTTTCGAAAAGCACCGTGTCGCAATACTTAAATAAGCGCTATGAATATATGAGCGAGGAGACGAGAAAACGCATCGCCGAGGCGATTGAAGAGCTTGGGTATCAGCCGAACATCATCGCCCGCAGTTTGAAGCAAAAGACGACAGCGACCATTGGCGTGATTGTTTTTAATATGCTTCATATGATGACAACGCAAGTGCTGCACGCCATTGAAGAGGAATGCCAAAAGCGCGGGTTTCAAGTCATTGTCTGCAATTCCGGCGATGATCCGGATAAGGAAAAAACATATGTTGATACGCTGCTGGCGAAGCAAGTGGACGGGCTGATCGTGTTTCCGACAGGAAAGAACGAGGACGTCTACCGCCGTCTTGTCGAGGAACGGTTTCCACTTGTGTTTGTCGACCGGATGGTGCCGGGAGTGGAGGCGGACAGCGTGCTGCTTGATAATGCAGGTGCAGCGGAAATGGCGGTTCAGTATTTCGCTTCCCAGGGCCGCGATCGGATTGCGATTGTCACTCCGCCGCTTGTCTCTTACAACGTGCCGCGGATGGAGCGGTTGGAAGGGTTTCGGGCAGCTATGCGCAAAAGAGGGCTGGACGTTGAAGATGGGAACATTATCGCCGCTGATCCGGACGCGCTGCCGGAAGTGTTGAAACAGCGATTTGCCGAACCGAAGCGGCCCAATGCCTTGTTTGCGATCAACGACTTGACGTTGATGGGGGTTTTGCGGTTTGTGAAAGACGCAGGGGTTCGTGTGCCGGATGAGGTGGCGATCATCAACATCGATGATGTGCCGTTTGCCGATATTTATACGCCGGCGCTGACAACCATCGCCCAGCCGACGTTTGCGATGGGGAAAAAAGCAGCCGAGCGCGTGTTTGAACAAATGAAAGCGAAAAAAGCCGACGGTCCGCGCGTATTTCGTTTCTCCCCGGTATTGATGGAACGGACATCGATCAAACGGGAGAAGGCATGAGGAAGGGAGGAGAAACGATGGCGATTCACGGGGACGTCGTCATTGGGATTGATATTGGAACGACAAGTACGAAAGCGGTCGTGTTTGACGGGCGGGGGAAGGTGCTGGCTTCTCACGCCGTCGACTATCCGATCATCCAGCCGCATCCGGGGTTTGCCGAGCAGGATCCCGATGAACTGTTCGCGGCGGTCGTTCAAGCGGTCGGGGCGGTGACGATCCGCCACGGCATCCGCCCAGAACAGGTGAAAGCGATGGGTTTGAGTGCGGCGATGCACTCGATTATGGCGCTTGACGAGTCGGGGCGGCCGCTTACCCGCCTCCTCATCTGGGCGGACAACCGAAGCGTGGCTCAAACGGAGCGGCTGTGGAAAGAGCAAAACGGGCTTGCCATTTACCGGCGGACGGGGACGCCGATCCATCCGATGTCGCCGCTATCGAAATTGCTTTGGCTCAAGGAAGAGCAGCCGGACGTATTTCAGCAAGCACGGCGGTTTGTGTCGGTGAAAGATTACGTGTTGCACCGTCTGTATGGCGACTATGTCGCTGACCATTCCATGGCATCGGCGACGGGTTTATTCCGATTGGACACGCTCGATTGGGACGAGGAGGCGCTCGCCCTTGTCGGCATCCGCCGCGACCAGCTGCCGCGGCTCGTTCCCGCCACTCATGTCATGACCGGGATGAAAAGAGAATGGGCGGAAAAAATGGGAGTCGCTTCGGATGTGCCTGTTGTCGTCGGAGCAAGCGACGGCGTGCTCGCCAACGTCGGCGTCGGGGCGGTGCTCCCAGGTGAAGCGGCCATCACGATCGGGACGAGCGGGGCGGTGCGGACGATCGCGACAAAACCGACAACCGACGAAAAAGGGCGGACGTTTTGTTATGCGTTGACGCCTGGCTATTGGGTCGTTGGCGGGCCGACGAACAACGGCGGCATCTTGCTTCGCTGGCTGCGCGACGAGTTCGGCGCCCACGAGCGGGAAGTGGCGAAAAAGCTCGGCATCGATCCGTATGAGTTGTTGACGAAATACGCGGAACGCGTCCCGCCTGGATCCGAGGGGCTGGTGTTTTTGCCGTTTTTGTCGGGTGAGCGGGCGCCGTACTGGAATGCGAACGCGCGTGGGACGTTTTTTGGCCTTGGCCTTCATCATAAGCGCGAGCATTTCATCCGCGCTGTCATGGAAGGCGTCTGCTTCAGCATTCTCTCGGTCGCTTTAGCCATTCGCGATGTCACGGGGCCGATGTCGGAAATCCGTGTCTCGGGCGGATTCGCCAAGTCGCCGTTTTGGCGGCAAATGCTTTCTGATATGCTCGGCAAACCGCTCATCGTGCCGCAGACGCACGAGGCGTCGGCGCTGGGGGCGGCTGCGGTGGCGCTTTACGCGTTAGGCGAGCTGCCGTCGCTGGAAACGGTGAAAACGTGGATCGACACAACGGCCCGCCATGAGCCGAAGGAAGAACATACGCTCCTTTACGCTGAACTGTTTGATTTGTATGCCCGCTTGTATGAGCGATTGAAAGAGGAATTTGACATCATCGCTGCGTTTCAGCGGCGGAGTGGGGAAAAGAGGTCGGAAACGAAATCGGTGTAGCCTTATAATGGGGGCGACTAAATCGATTTATCCCCCCTCTTTTTCTCCGAAAGCTTGAAACCGCTTGCTTTGTATACTAAATCGATTTATCTCAAAGCTAAGGAGGAGTGCATGATGGGAATTGCCATTGTTGTGGCCGCTATTATTGTCTTGTTATTGCTCATTACGGCGGCGAAAATGCATCCGTTTGTCGCCCTTATTTTAGTGTCCGTCGGCGTCGGGCTGGCGATGGGCATGCCGCTTATCGCGCCGTCGCCGGAAACGCCGGGCATCATTGACTCGATCAAGGCGGGGCTTGGCAACACGCTCGGCTTTTTGGCGATCGTCTTGGCGCTCGGGACGATGCTTGGCAAAATGATGGCCGAATCAGGCGGCGCCGAGCGCATTGCGAAAACGTTGATCGACCGCTTTGGCCAAAAACGCGTCCATTGGGCGATGATGGTCGTCGCCTTTTTAGTCGGCATTCCGGTCTTTTTCCAAGTCGGGTTTGTCTTGCTTATTCCGCTCGTCTTTACGATCGCGATGGAAACGGGCATTTCACTGGTCACGATCGGCATTCCGCTTGTCGCTGGTTTGTCTGTCGTGCATGGGCTTGTCCCGCCGCACCCAGCCGCGATGGCGGCAGTCGGCATTTTTAAGGCGGATGTCGGAAAAACGATTCTTTACTCGATCATCGTCGGCTTGCCGACCGCCATTATTGCCGGTCCGCTGTATGGCAAATGGATCGGTTCGCGCCTGCACAAAACAGTGCCGGCGGAGATTGCCGAACAGCTTGTGCAGCATAAAGAAGCACGTGAGCTTCCTGGCTTTGGCAATACGCTGTTCACAATTTTGCTTCCGGTCATTTTGATGTTGATTACCTCTGTGGCAAACGTGACGCTTGATCAAAAGTCAGAAGCGGCGAAAGTGTTGCGCTTTATCGGCGACCCGATTGTTGCGCTCTTGATCGCGACGGTTTATTCGTTCTTCAGCTTAGGCTACGCCCGCGGCTTCAACCGCGACGCTGTCTTGAAATTTGCCAACGACTGCCTCGGCCCGGTCGCGAACATCCTGCTTGTCATCGGGGCGGGCGGCGCATTCAACAAAGTGCTGCTTGATTCCGGCATCGGCGAACAAATCGCGGAAGTGGCGAAACACTCGCACTTCTCTCCGCTCCTGTTAGGCTGGGGCATTGCGGCGCTCATTCGCGTAGCGACGGGATCGGCGACCGTCTCGATGATGACCGCTGCCGGCATCGTTGCTCCCATCGCGGCTACCATGCCGGGAACGAATATGGAACTGCTTGTCTTGGCGACCGGCGCGGGTTCGTTGATCTTGTCGCACGTCAATGACTCCGGCTTCTGGATGATCAAGGAGTATTTCGGCATGACGGTGAAAGAAACGCTCATGACATGGACAGTCATGGAAACGATTATTTCGGTGGTGGCGTTTGTCTTCATTTTGTTATTGAATATGGTTCTCTAGCCTTTTCCAGGCAAGACGCTCGTTTTTAGAAGAACGGGTGTCTTATTTTTATATGTCCTTTTGTTATATTTTATATTATAATTATGTAATAAAAAATGACATAAGGAGTGACGCCTGTTGATTTTTGCGAGACGTGCGGAACGAAAAATAAAGCGCGGACTGGATCAGCCTCGACGTGAGGAAACGCAGGGAGGACCGCAACAAATTGCAAGGCAAATTGTTGTGGCGGTTGATCAGCTCAAAGCAGCGATGGAACAGATGAAGATGGCGGCACTTTCGCTGAATGACATTTCCGATTCAAGCCGGAATAGTGCGGCAGAGCTGATGGACCATAGCGAGAAAACGGTGGAGTATACGGAAAAAGTGGCGAACAAAATGCGAACAATCGAGGAGGCGGCTAGGGAAATCGCTGCATCTTCGCGTGATATGTATGCGAGCAGCCAGCAGTTTTCCGAACATTGGCTGCATTCATGGAATTCATTGGAGACGTTGCAAAAAGAAATTCGAACACTGCGCTCCCACCATGAAACGTTATTGGAACAAATGGACCATCTCGTTCATCATTCGCGACGAATCAATGAAATTATATCAGCGATCGGCGAGATTTCGCAGAAAACGAAAATTTTGTCGCTCAATGCCAATATTGAGGCGGCTCGTGCGGGAGAACATGGGCGCGGGTTTGCGGTCGTCGCGCGGGAAATCGGCATGTTGGCGAATCAAACGTCGGAAGCTGTCCAGCAAACACAGGATATTTTGTCCCTTATTCAACGCGAAATCGCAGCGACAACCGATATCGTTCACGAAGAAACAAAGCAAATCGATGTCGAAGAGAAAGAAATGGAAGCGATTATGTCGTTCCTTCATTTGCTGCAGCGACAGCTGAATGATATGACGGACCTCGTCTCCTTTTCTGTTCGGTCAGCGTCTGGGCAGTCGGACAGCGTGAAAGAAATCGCCGTTCTCCTAGAAGAAATCGTGCAATTGAGCCGGGAAAATCAACGGTTTGTCGAGCGAGTGATGGCGGATATGAACGAACAGCATGAAAGCGTCGAACAGATTTTACGCATTAATGAAGCGCTGCAAAAGACAGCGGAGGAGCTGCAGCAAACGGTCGGACGTGATTGGATGAGAGAAACGATTTCTGTCGATGATGCGGTCGTGAAAAACACGATTCAGAAACTATCGGCTTTGCTTCAGTCAGCTCCGTTGGAACAAATGGATGAGGCCATGCATCAACGCGTGCTGGATCGATTTTTATCTGAGAATGGAGAGATTGAGGCTGTCTGGTCGAATCGTCTTGATGGGGCGTTTGTCTATTCGAATCCGCCGGCGGGCTTGGTCAACGCCAAAGTCCGGTCGTGGTTTCAGGAAGCTTGTAGAGGAACAGTGTATGTTTCCGATCCGTATGTATCGGCATTGACGAAACATCTTTGCGTCACGGTGTCCGCTCCCATTAGGGATCATAACGGTCAAATTGTCGGGGTCATTGGAGTGGATTTGTCGCTTGTGAAATGAACGCTGCCCCAAAAAGGTGCATGTGTGCCTTTTTGGGGCATGTTTTGTTTTTCGACCTGGCTGATTGGTCGAAAGATGATTGATAATAAATATAACAAAAATATGTAATAAAATATGACAAATATGTTGAGTCCGTGAAACGTGGGCCTTATACTGCTAATCAAGAACAAATCCTCAACGTGGAGAACATGCATCGCTTTTGAGGAACAAGGGAGGGATGCGCTCTTTTAGATGAACGAGGGGCAGGAATTCATCGATGTTTCAAATGAATAGGGGGAAGGGTGTGCGAATGAAACCAGCATTCATGTGGAAATTATGGCTGCTTTTATGCGTCAGTGTTTTTGCTCTTGGGGGATGTGCGGCGTCATCAGCAGTGGATCAAGCCAAAAACGAGAATCAAAATGATTCATCTTCGGCTGGCAAAGAAGGGGATGTGGTCAAAGTAGGAATCCTGCACTCGTTAAGCGGAACGATGGCCATCAGTGAAGTGTCGCTGCGCGATGCCGAGTTAATGGCCATTGAGGAAATCAATGCATCGGGCGGGCTGCTCAGCAAGAAGATTGAACCGGTTGTGGAAGATGGAGCGTCCGACTGGCCGACATTTGCCGAAAAGGCGAAAAAATTGCTGCAAAAAGATCAAGTGGCCGCCATTTTCGGCGGTTGGACATCGGCGAGCCGCAAGGCGATGCTTCCGGTTGTGGAGCAAAACAACGGGCTGCTTTGGTATCCGGTGCAATGTCAACTACCCCCACTTAGCTAACGCTTGAAGTGGGGGCTTGCAACTCCCCAGAAGTACAAGCGGACTTCGTCCTCCTTCCTTGACTTGGGGTTGCATCAGGGCAGGTTGACAACTACCCAACGACGCAGGTCATGCCTGCATCGTTACCGATTCTCTCGGTGTGTCTGTTGGCAGTACTTGGCTTCCACACACAACAGACGGATCTACGCTCGATGTTTTACGGTTACAACGTTTCCTGTAACCAACTCCATACATCGAGTAGCAGTTATTGGAGTGCCTTTATTAAACGGTTTTCTCCACGCCTTTATTATATCATACACAAAAGAAAAGGGGAACGCGCATTCCTCTCCCACTTACTCCCTTTGGTCGTTGAAGTGGGAGTCTCCTGCGCGAAATAGGATGAAGGGATGGAGTCGTCTCCGAACATCTTTTACACTGGGGCGACGACGAATCAACAAATCGTTCCAGCGGTCAGCTGGCTCCTGAAAAACCGCGGCAAGACGTTTTTCTTGCTTGGATCGGATTACGTCTTTCCGCGGACAGCGAACAAAATCATCAAGGCCCAGTTGAAGGCCGAAGGTGGGCAAGTGGTCGGGGAAGAATATACGCCGCTCGGCCATACCGATTATAGCACCATTATCAGCAAAATCAAACAAGTGAAACCGGCTGTCGTCTTCAATACGCTCAACGGCGATAGCAATGTCGCCTTTTTCAAACAGTTGAAAGACGCTGGCATCACACCGAAAGACGTGACGGTGATGTCCGTCAGTATCGCGGAAGAAGAAATACGCGGGATCGGGCCGGATGTGTTGGCCGGTCATTTGGCTGTGTGGAACTATTTTCAGACGACCGATACACCGGAGAATAAGGCATTTGTACAAAAGTATAAAGAAAAGTATGGACAAGACCGCGTGACGGCTGACCCGATTGAAGCGGCGTATACTGCGGTTCATTTATGGGCCGAAGCAGTGAAAAAAGCCGGTTCCTTTGATGTGGATCAAGTGAAAAAAGCGGCGGCCGGCCTTGAATACAAGGCGCCGGAAGGAACAGTGAAAATTGACGGGGAAACGCAGCATTTATGGAAAACGGTGCGCATTGGCGAAATCCAAGCGGACGGACAATTCAAAGAGTTATGGAATTCCGGCCAGCCGGTGAAGCCGGATCCGTATTTAAAGAGCTACCCATGGGCGAAAGGATTAAGTGAATAGTTGCATGGGGAGGAAGGCATGTCCTTCCTTCTTGCCCAGCGGACATGAGAGGGGGACGGCGATGTTTATTGACCAATTATTCAACGGGCTGAGCGTCGGTTCGATTTTGCTTTTGATCGCCATTGGGTTGGCGATCACCTTTGGATTGATGGGCGTCATCAATATGGCGCACGGTGAACTGATGATGGTCGGAGCGTACACAACCTACGTCATTCAACAAATCTTTGCCCATCATGCGCCGCAATCAGCGGGGATGTACTTTGTCATTGCCATTCCGTCGTCGTTTCTCATCGCTGCCTTGCTTGGGTGGGGGTTGGAAAAAAGCTTGATCCGCCATTTGTACCACCGCCCGCTGGACAGTTTGTTGGCGACATGGGGGATCAGTTTGATTTTGCAACAGACGGCCCGCCTCATCTTTGGGGCGCCCAACGTGGCGGTTGTGCCGCCAAGCTGGCTGGATGGTGGAATCCGCTTGTTTGGGGCGGTGTTTCCGTATAAACGGTTGTTTATTCTCTGTCTTGTATTGGCGATCGTGTTCTTTCTTTATATGTATTTAACGAGAACAAGAGCTGGCCGACGCATTCAGGCTGTCACCATGAACCGGCCGATGGCGGCCTGTCTCGGCATTGCCACGCAGAAAGTTGATGCATACTCGTTTGCGATCGGTTCAGGATTGGCGGGGGTGGCGGGATGCGCGTTGACCTTGCTTGGGCCGATCGGGCCGACGATCGGCACGTACTATATTGTCGATGCATTTATGGTCGTCATTTTAGGAGGAGTGGGAAAACTGGCCGGGACGCTGCTGGGGGCATTTGGCATTGGTTTGATTTCGACGTTCGTCGAATATTCCACAAGCGCCACCATCGCCAAAGTCATTGTGTTCGTTCTCATTATTGCGTTCTTGCAATGGAAACCGTCCGGTCTTCTTAGCTTGAGGACGCGGTCGCTCGATTGAGGGGAGGAAGCATCGTGAACAAACGTTGGGGATACTGGCTGTTTTTCGTTGCTTTGTTTTTGGCGCCATTTTATTTAACGGAGTTTCGCCTGTCTTTGCTTGGCAAATTTCTTTGCTTTGCCATCGTGGCGGTCGGCATTTCTCTCATTTGGGGCTATACCGGCATTTTGAGCCTCGGCCATGGGGTGTACTTCGGGTTAGGCGCTTATTGCATGGCGATGTATTTGAAGCTCGAAGCTTCGCGAGGGCATTTGCCTGATTTTATGGAATGGAGCGGCGTGCGCGAACTGCCGTGGTTTTGGAAGCCGTTTGCGCATCCTGTCGTGGCCGTCATAGCAGCGATCGTCTTGCCTACATTGCTGGCTGCCCTATTAAGCTATTTAACGTTTAAAAATCGGATTAAAGGTGTCTATTTTTCTCTCCTTTCCCAGGCGGTTGTTGTCGTGTTTGTTACGCTGTTTATCGGCAAGCAAGAATGGACGGGTGGAACGAACGGCTTGACCAATTTTTCGACCGTGTTCGGCTTTTCGTTATCATCGCCGCTTACGCAAATTGTGTTGTATTGGCTGACAGCAGCTGTTCTTGCCCTCATTTTCGTTATGACGCGCCGTCTAACGACTGGTCGGCTAGGAAAAGTGCTCATTGCCATTCGCGACGCGGAAAACCGGGTTCGTTTTTTAGGATTCAATCCGACCGTCTATAAAGTGTTTGTGTATAGTTTGTCAGCCGCCTTTGCCGGAGTGGCAGGCGCATTGTTTGTCCTGCAAGTCGGGCTCATTTCCCCGGAGATGATGGGGATTATTCCTTCAATCGAAATGGTGCTGTGGGCTGCTGTCGGCGGACGCCACTCGCTCATGGGCGCGATTATGGGCGCGATCGTCATGAACACGGCGAAAAGCTTTTTAAGCGAAAATTATCCAGATCTATGGCTGCTTTTGTTAGGCGCCTTGTTTGTCGTTGTTGTGCTGTTTGTTCCGAAGGGATTGGCGGGCATTTATGAATCGCTCGCTGCCGTTCGCATCAAAGCAAAAAGGGGGCATGAACGTGAAGCCCGTGTTGATGTGTCGTGACGTCGTCGTTGACTTCGATGGATTTCGTGCTTTGCAAGGTGTTGATCTCGCGGTTTACCCTCATGAAGTGCGGTTTTTGATCGGCCCGAACGGAGCGGGGAAAACGACGCTGCTCGATGTCATTTGCGGACGGACGAGAGCGACGGACGGGCGGGTGCTGTTTTTTTTCCATGACATCACGCAACGGCCGGAATATGAGATCGTGCAAATAGGCATCGCCCGGAAGTTTCAAAGCCCTTCCATTTTTCCGTTTTTGACGGTATGGGAAAATATGGAGTTGGCCATGCGACAAGATCGGCGTCTGCGTTCCGTTTTGCGGGCGAAGTTGACTGGAGAAGAGAAAGAAATGATGGCAGCACAGCTAGAGAAAATTGGATTGCTCGATGAACGTCATCGCTTAGCGGGCACCCTGTCTCATGGCCAAAAGCAGTGGTTGGAAATCGGCATGCAGCTCATTCAGCGTCCGCAGCTCCTCCTATTGGATGAGCCGATCGCCGGCATGAGTGCGGCGGAGCGGGAGCGCACGGGGGAATGGCTCCATGAAATGGCCGAACATTGTGCGGTCATTATTGTCGAGCATGATATGGACTTTGTCCGCCGCTATTCCAAACAAGTGACAGTCATGCATGAAGGAAAAGTATTGTGCGAAGGATCGATGGATGAAGTGCAGCAAAACGAACAAGTGATCGATGTGTACCTTGGAAGGGGGAAAAACGCGTGCTGCGCCTCCGGGATGTAACGGCTGGCTATGACGGAAGTGTGGTGCTCGATCAAGTTCGCATGGACATTCCTCTCAGCCGGGTGACGGCGGTGTTGGGCAGAAACGGAGTCGGCAAAACGACGTTGATGAAAACGATCATCGGGTTGATTCGCCCGATGTCAGGCGTGATCGAATGGGAAGGAGAAGATATCACGCGATGGCCGCCGGAGCGTCGGGCGCGGGCAGGGATCGGCTATGTGCCGCAAGGGAGGGAAATTTTTTCGGCGTTGACGGTGGAGGAAAATATTCTTCTCGGGCTGGAAGCGCAGGCCGAGAACGTCCGTCCTCAGCCGATCCTTGAGGAAATGTATGCATTATTTCCAGTCCTAAAAGAGATGCGCCAGCGAAAAGGAGGGGATTTAAGCGGCGGACAGCAGCAACAGCTGGCCATTGCCCGCGCGTTGGCCGGCCGGCCGAAACTGCTCTTGCTTGATGAACCGATGGAAGGCATTCAGCCATCGATCGTTGAGTTGATTCATGATGCGATTATGAAAATTGCCAAAGAAAAGCAGGTTGGCATCATATTGGTCGAACATAACGTGGAGCTGGCGTTTTCTTGTGCCGATCGTTTCTATATTTTGGATCGCGGCGCTGTCGTGGCGAAAGGGGATGTCGATGGGGCTGATTTGACTTATATTCAATCGTTTCTTGCTGTTTAAGCAGCAGACAGCGGTGTTAGCGAATGAGAGATTTTTTGAACCTGCGAGTATAGGCGGGAGCATTCAAGAGGGGGAGAGATGAGTGAAACTGACTCCGCGTGAACAGGAAAAGCTGCTGATCGTCGTTGCCGCTGATTTGGCGCGCCGCCGGAAAGAGCGGGGCTTGAAGCTAAATTATCCGGAAGCGGTGGCGCTCATTACGTATGAACTGATGGAAGGCGCCCGCGACGGGCGGACGGTGGCGGAGTTGATGCAATACGGCGCGACGATTTTGACACGCGATGATGTGATGGAAGGCGTCGCTGACATGATCGACGAGATTCAAGTCGAGGCGACGTTTCCGGACGGCACGAAACTCGTCACGGTCCACCAGCCGATCCGGTCGTAACGGCGCTGGACGATTTCATGACTGCGGACAGAGGAGTGATGATATGATCCCAGGAGAATACCGATTGCGTGAGGAACCGATTGTGTGCAACCGGCAAAAGCCGGTTACGAAGCTGACGGTCATAAACCGCGGCGACCGCCCGGTGCAGGTCGGTTCCCATTTTCACTTTTTTGAAGTCAATTCGTTTCTCGAATTTGACCGACAGGCCGCATACGGAAAACATTTGAACATTCCAGCCGGGACAGCGGTCCGTTTTGAGCCCGGAGATGCGAAGCAAGTAGAGCTTGTTCCGTTCTCCGGCGAGCGCCGGGTGTACGGATTAAACAATATGGTCAACGGTCCGCTTGATGACAACGGGAAGGAGGGAGCAAGAGAATGAGTTTTTCCATGTCAAGACGGCAATACGCGGATATGTTTGGACCGACGACCGGGGACTGCATCCGGTTGGCGGACACAGACTTATGGATTGAAATTGAGCATGACTATACCGTTTACGGCGATGAAGTGAAATTCGGCGGCGGGAAGGTGATTCGCGACGGGATGGGGCAGCATCCGCTCGCTGTCCGCGACGAAGCGGTCGATTTAGTGTTGACGAACGCCGTCATCGTTGATTACACCGGCATTTACAAAGCCGATATCGGGGTCAAAGATGGAAACATCGCCGCCATCGGAAAGGCGGGGAATCCGCTGTTAATGGACGGCGTCAATATTGTCATCGGCGCCTCAACGGAAGTGATCGCGGCCGAAGGGAAAATCGTGACCGCTGGAGGAGTGGATGCCCACATCCATTTCATTTGCCCGCAGCAAATCGAAACCGCCCTGTCATCCGGCATTACGACGATGATTGGCGGCGGGACCGGACCGGCGACCGGAACGAATGCCACGACGTGCACGCCGGGAGAGTGGAACATTTACCGGATGCTTGAAGCCGCCGAAGCGTTCCCGATGAATCTTGGGTTTTTAGGAAAAGGCAACGCATCGGCGAAAGAGCCGATCGCGGAGCAAGTGCGCGCCGGAGCGGTGGGACTCAAGCTTCATGAAGACTGGGGAACGACGGCGGCAGCGATTGATGCGTGCTTGCGAGTGGCGGATGAGTACGATGTGCAAGTCGCCATTCATACTGATACGTTGAATGAAGGCGGGTTTGTCGAGCATACACTGAAGGCCATTAACGGACGCGTCATTCATACATACCATACGGAAGGAGCCGGAGGGGGGCATGCGCCCGATATTATGAAAGTCGCCAGCTTCCCGAACATTTTGCCTTCTTCCACGAACCCGACGCGGCCGTATACGAAAAACACGCTCGATGAGCATTTAGATATGTTAATGGTGTGCCATCATTTAGATCCGTCCGTTCCGGAAGACATTGCCTTTGCTGATTCGCGCATCCGCAAAGAAACGATCGCGGCAGAAGACATTTTGCACGACATCGGCGCCTTCAGCATGATCAGTTCCGACTCGCAAGCGATGGGACGGGTCGGGGAAGTCATTTTGCGCACGTGGCAAACGGCCGACAAAATGAAAAAACAGTTTGGCCGCTTGCCGGAGGAAACGGGGCGAGGCGATAATGTCCGCGTCAAACGGTACGTAGCCAAATATACGATCAACCCGGCTATCACTCATGGCGTCGCGGAGTATGTCGGGTCAGTCGAAGTCGGAAAATTCGCGGATTTGGTCGTTTGGCATCCCGCTTTTTTCGGGGTCAAGCCTGAGCTCGTCATCAAAGGCGGGATGATCGCCTACAGCGTGATGGGCGACCCGAACGCCAGCATTCCGACGCCGCAGCCCGCGCTGTACCGCCCGATGTTCGCCAGCTATGGCGCCGCCATCGCGAAAACGTCCATTACGTTTTTGTCCAAAGCGGCGTTCGAACGCGGCGTCCCTGACAAACTGCGATTGCACAAAATCGTCAAACCGGTTGGAAACATTCGTTCGTTAACGAAACACGATATGGTGTTCAACAACGCCATGCCTCAAATCGATGTCGATCCGCAAACGTATGAAGTGAAGGTCGATGGACGGCTCATCACGTGCGAACCGGCTGAAGTTGTGGCCATGGCGCAACGATATTTTCTATTTTGAGGTGATGATGATGATTGTAGAAACGGTTATCGGCAACATTCGAACTCTTTCTTCTCTCCCCCCGCACATCGAACGGGTGTACATGCCAAGCGACGATTTAGTGAAACGAATTCAGCGGGTCGTGACCGACCATGGGAGGGAGATTGGCATTCGCTTGAAAGAAGCGAAAGAATTGGTAGACGGAGATGTGTTATGGATGGATGAGCATAATGCCATTGTCGTATCCGTTCTTCCCGATGATTTGCTTGTCATCCAGCCTGTTTCCATGAAACAAATGGGGGAGATTGCTCATCAGCTCGGCAACCGCCACTTGCCCGCCCAATTCGAGGAAGGGGAAATGCTCGTCCAATACGACTATTTAGTCGAAGAGCTGCTCCAGCAACTTGGCATCCCGTACAAGAGGGAAAAACGGAAAGTAAAACAAGCGTTCCGCCATATCGGGCATCGCCATGACTGACCAACAGTTGTTGTGGCTGCTGCAGCTCTCCGATTCGAATTTTCCGTCTGGAGCATTTTCCCATTCCTTTGGGTTTGAAACATACATGTACAATGAACAAATTTGCGATGCCAAAACGTTTGGCGATGTGCTTGTCGCTTATATTCAGACCCAGCTGACGTATACGGATGGATTGGCGTGCCGGATCGCCTATGAGCAGTTGGAAGTCGATCGTATGGAAGGACTGCGGCGGCTGAACGACACGCTGTTTGCTCTCTGCTTGGCGAAGGAAACGCGAGAAGGAACGAGAATGATCGGGGAGCGCTTATGGAAACTGTGCCGCGACATTTACGGAGTCGATGAATTGGATGAGATCGTGCAAACGAAGCAGTCCATTCATCCGGCCATCGTGTTTGCGGCGGTTGGCCGCAAAATCGGAGCAGCCAAACAAACGACGGTGCTGACGTATTTGTTTGCTTCCGTACAAACGATGGTGCAAAACGCGGTCCGAGGCATTCCCCTCGGCCAAACGGACGGGCAAAAGCTGCTCGTCATGGTGCAGCCATATTTGATTCATGCCGCGAGCATCATCGAGACACTCGATGATGAGGAGCTCGGGGCGGCAGCCGTCGGCTTGGAAATCGCGCAAATGCAGCATGAACGTCTTCCTGTTCGATTGTTTATGTCGTAAATCTTGTTTGACGTGGAACGAAAGAAGGACAGAGAAAGGAGAATCCAGAATGGAACCGGTACGAATCGGCATCGGCGGCCCGGTCGGCGCCGGCAAAACGATGCTTGTCGAGAAGCTGACGCGGGCGATGCATCGCCGCTTTAGCATCGCGGTCATTACGAATGATATTTATACAAAAGAAGATGCCCAATTTTTAATCAAACATAGCGTCTTGCCGGAAGATCGGATTATCGGCGTCGAAACGGGCGGGTGCCCGCATACGGCCATTCGCGAAGACGCATCAATGAATTTTGCGGCCATTGATGAACTGAAACGGCGCCATCCAGATGTGGAACTCATTTTGATCGAGAGCGGCGGCGATAACTTGGCGGCGACCTTCAGCCCGGAGTTGGTCGATTTCTCCATTTATGTCATCGACGTCGCCCAAGGGGAGAAAATTCCGCGCAAAGGCGGACAAGGGATGATTAAGTCGGATTTGCTCGTGATCAACAAAATCGATCTTGCCCCTTACGTCGGCGCCAGTCTGGAAGTGATGGAACGGGACGCCAAAGCAGCGCGAGGGGCGAAGCCGGTCATTTTTACAAATTTAAAAGAAGAGATTGGTCTTTTTGACGTTGTGGATTGGATCGAAAAACAGGTGCTGCTGGCAGGGCTGGAAGAATGAGCTGGACGGGGCGTTTGCGATGTACAGCGGTCGTGAAAAACGGCCGCACCGTCATTTTGGACAACTATAGTGAAGGGGCGCTGAAACTGATGCGTCCTGTTTACCTCGACCCGGCTCATCCGACGTTATATCTTGTCCACGTGGGCGGCGGGTATGTCGATGGGGATTCATATGATATGGAAATCTTCCTCGAGCCCAGCGCCCGGTTGATGGTGACGACCCAGTCGGCGGCGAAAATCTACAAAACTCCTTCAACGCCTGTAAGGCAGTATACACGATTGTCACTTGGGGAGCAAAGCGTACTTGAATATTTCCCCGACCCGACGATCGCCTATGAGCATGCGCGCTTTTATCAAGAAACGACGGTGTACATCACGCCAAGCTCCACGTTCGTTTATGGCGAAATCATCACGCCTGGATGGTCGGAAAGCGGCGAGCTGTTCCGCTATGATTGGATTCGCTCGAAACTGAAGGTGTATCAAGACGAGGCGCTCGTTCTGTTTGATCATCTGTACTTGGACTCGCGGCAGCACTTAACGAGCATGCTGCAGCTTGGCGGCTACACGCATGTCGGATCATTCGTGGCTCTTTCTCCGTTTATCACAAAGGAAGTGTTAGAACAGTTCAACCAATTCATGGAAGAGATGCCGCAAGAGGTTCGCTGCGGTTTTTCAGCGGCGGCCGTTCCAGGCTTTTCTGTACGTATATTGGCGTATGAAACATCGGTCATCGAAGCGATATTCCAACGCGTCCAACAGTTCATTCGCCAACAATGCGGTGAGAAAGCGCCAGTCTGTTGGAGGAAATATTGACAAGGGAAAGGAAGAAGACAATGGGAACGATATGGCCTGTGCTCTTGTTTGGATTGCTGCTTGGAATGAAACATGCGACGGAACCGGATCACGTCATTGCCGTTTCGACCATTGCCAGCCGGACGAAAAAACTGTCCCTTTCATCGCTGGCCGGCATGTTTTGGGGAATTGGCCATACGTTGACGCTGCTTGTCGTCGGGATGGCGATGATCGCCTTTGAGCGGCAAATTCCTGAACAGATTGCTTCTTATCTTGAAATGGGCGTCGGCATCATGATCGTTATTCTAGGAATGGCTAGTTTCCGTTCGACAATGAGGCTGGATCATCATCACCAAGGCGATATTCATCATTTGCATGTGAAATCGACATTGATCGGCATCGTCCACGGTTTAGCCGGCAGCGCCGGAATGGTGTTGTTGACGATGACGACGGTCAAAGGAACTTGGATGGCGCTTGCTTTTATTTTGATTTTTGGCCTAGGAACGGTCATCGGCATGATGCTGTTCACGACGTTTCTCGGGATTCCGTTTGTTTGGATGAAAGCGAAACAGCAAGTCATGAATCAATGGATCGTGAAAACCGTCTCCCTCATCAGCATCGCCTATGGGGTCTATTACATGTATCATATCGCCGCCGAAATTTGACGCTCCTCGCGGCTGGCGTCATAGGTGGAGGGTTGTTCAAAACAAAGAAGCACCGGTCTTGGGAGAAGGCCGGTGCTTCTTTTTCGATGCGGCGTCATCATCACCTCGTGTCACACCAGTGGTTTGACCAGCAACAACTCATCTCGAATAGGAATGCCGTCAGGACTTGTTTTCGGAATGTTTGGCTTGATTTGTCGCGCCTTGTCGACAGCGTTGGGAAAGACGTTCACAATTTGATAGCCGCGCTTTTGATAGAAACGAAGGGCATGCAAGTTGTCGTTGGTAGTGATCAGTTGAACAGCCGTGCACCTTTGTTGTCTCGCCCATGCCTCTGCCTCATGCAAAAGGGCGCTGCCGATGCCGCGGTTTTCCATTATGCTGTCTAGCGAGATGATCTCGCATTCGTTTCCGCGAATCACAAACGTAATGATCCCGACGATCCGAGATCCATTCTCAACAGCCGCAAATCCATCCAGCTCGCTGCAGGTATAGATGCCGGTCGAGACAACCATTTGCGGGCTTCCCCAATGGTCGTTGAAAAATTGGTTGACGATGGTGCGGTCCAACTGTTTGGTTGGAACGATGTTCAAGGCGATCCTTCTCCTTTGTGCAGATGATGATTTTTACCCCAATGTATAAGCCGTTCATTTCCGGGCGTGAGTTTGACACTCCGCACGCCTAAAGGCGTGGGATTCTTGGGTCGTTCGCGTCCTCATCCATTTCTAGTTCGGATAACGCCCAAATTCAGGGGTGTGTCATCACCCCGTCCCATCGGGTTAGGATGTACCCCAATGGGCGGCGCACCTGTGACCAGTGCGCTAGGTTAGACGGGGCTCGCTTTCATCCCACCCCTCAAGGAGCGGGCTTTCTCGCTCGCTGATCTGTAACAGGGGATGTCCACATCCGTCCTCCTCTGTGTCAAAGGGCCGAGTCTTTTTGCATCATCGCGCGTTGGAACGATTGAAAAACGGAAAAGGAAATGAATGTAAGCGCAATTCCTGCCGCATATGGCAAACTGGGCTTTAAGGTGAACAGCCAGCCGGCGATCGCCGGACCGCCAATGCGGCCGAGCGAATCGAACGAGGATAAAACGCCTGTCGCACTTCCTTGGCCATCCGCTGTATGCTTCGTTAACAAGGCGGAGACGCACGGGCGGATGACGCCGTTGCCAATGCCGAAAATCGTTAAATAGAGCGCGGCTGTCCAAAAGCTGTGAACGAGTGAACTACCCCCACTTAATTTTCTAGCGAAAATTTGAAGTGGGGGCTTCCAAAGAAGTTTGACTGCTTCAAGCAATCCTTATTCTTTGAGGCGTGTCCACTTCGCCGCTAGAGCATAAGACACTCA
>NZ_SDLD01000042.1:0-24802 GCF_013096875.1 Geobacillus sp. DSP4a
GCAAGCTGGAAAAAGTTAAAAAGAGTTGAGCATGCTAGTACATTGTTAATTGAAAGGAGGAAGGGCGATTCCTCCCCGACTTTCGCTCTCGCTTAGAAGTCGGGGTCTCCTCGCCAAAGAAGATGAAGGGGTGTAATGCATGATCGAACAGCTGTCATGGAAGGTGGGCGGCCAGCAAGGGGAAGGAATTGAAAGTACAGGAGAAATTTTTTCCACCGCGCTGAACCGCCTCGGATATTACTTATATGGATACCGTCATTTTTCTTCACGCATCAAAGGGGGTCATACGAACAACAAAATCCGCGTCAGCACGAAGCCGGTGCGGGCGGTCGCAGACGATTTGGACATCTTGGTGGCGTTTGACCAAGAGACGATTGACTTCAACTTTCACGAGCTGCACAGCGGCGGCATCGTCATGGCGGACGCCAAGTTCAATCCGGTCATTCCGGAGCGGGAAGGGGTCGTCCTTTATGCCGTTCCGTTTACTGATATCGCCACAAGCCTTGGCAACTCGCTCATGAAAAACATGGTTGCCATCGGCGCGACGAGTGCAGTGCTCGGATTGGATCCGGCCGTGTTCGAAAGCGTTGTCGCCGACACGTTTGGCCGCAAAGGGGCGCAAGTCGTCGAGAAAAACATGGAAGCGATCCGCGCCGGAGCCGAATATATGAAAGAGCAGTTGGGCGGGCGCGCCGAACCTATGAAACTGGCAAAAGCGGACGGCAAACAGCGGATGTTCATGATCGGCAACGACGCGATCGCCTTGGGCGCCTTGGCCGGCGGGGCGCGCTTTATGGCGGCGTATCCGATCACCCCCGCCTCGGAAATTATGGAGTATTTAATTAAAAAGCTTCCGGATCTCGGCGGCACGGTCATCCAAACAGAAGACGAAATCGCCGCCTGCACGATGGCGATCGGCGCCAACTACGCCGGCGCCCGGGCGTTCACCGCTTCCGCTGGTCCGGGTCTGTCGCTCATGGCTGAAGCGATCGGCTTAGCCGGAATGACAGAAACGCCGCTTGTTGTGGTTGACACGCAGCGCGGCGGCCCGAGCACCGGCTTGCCGACGAAGCAAGAACAATCGGACTTGCTTGCGATGATTTACGGCACGCACGGGGAAATCCCGAAAATCGTCATGGCGCCAAGCACGGTTGAAGAAGCGTTTTATGACATGGCAGAAGCGTTCAACTTGGCTGAAGAATATCAGTGTCCGGTCATTTTCTTGTCGGATTTGCAGCTGTCGCTCGGCAAACAAACGGTCGAGCCGCTCGATTACGACCGGATCGAGATTCGCCGCGGCAAACTCGTCAGCGAGGAATTGCCGCCGCTTCCGGGCAAAGACAACTTCAAACGATATGAGGTGACGCCGGACGGCATTTCGCCGCGGGTGCTGCCGGGAACGAAACACGGCATCCACCACGTCACCGGGGTCGAGCATGCCGAAACGGGCCGCCCGTCGGAAACGGCAGCGAACCGCCGGACGCAAATGGAAAAGCGGCTGCGCAAACTCGAGCACATCCACTTCCCGACGCCGGTGCACAAACAACTCCGCCACGAAGAACCGGATTTGCTCCTTGTTGGCTTTTTATCGACGCGCGGAGCGATTGAGGAAGCGATCGAACGCCTCGAGCAGGACGGTGTTAAAGTCAACCATGCGCACATCCGCCTGCTTCATCCGTTCCCGGTTGACGACGTGCGGCCGCTTGTCGAAAAAGCGAAGCGGGTCGTCGTCGTTGAGCAAAACGCGACCGGGCAATTGGCAAGCTTGTTGAAAATGCATGTCGGGCATGCGGACAAAATCGCCAGCGTCTTGAAATTTGACGGCAATCCGTTTTTGCCGGGCGATGTCTATACTAAATGCAAGGAGTTGTTAGCACAATGGCCACCTTTAAAGATTTCCGCAATGATGTGAAGCCAAACTGGTGTCCGGGCTGCGGCGACTTTTCCGTTCAGGCCGCCATTCAGCGCGCCGCCGCCAACCTCGGTTTGGAGCCGCACGAACTCGCGGTCATTTCCGGGATCGGCTGCTCCGGCCGCATTTCCGGCTACATTCATTCCTATGGGTTTCACGGCACGCACGGCCGCGCCTTGCCGCTCGCCCAAGGGGTGAAAATGGCGAACCGCAACTTGACGGTCATCGCCGCCGGCGGCGACGGCGATGGGTTTGCGATCGGCATGGGGCATACGGTTCATGCCATTCGCCGCAACATTGACATCACGTATATCGTCATGGACAACCAAATTTACGGGCTGACAAAAGGCCAAACATCGCCTCGCAGCGCCGCCGGGTTTCAAACGAAAAGTACGCCGCAAGGGTCGATCGAGCCGGCGTTGTCGCCGCTTGAAATCGCGTTAAGCGCCGGAGCGACGTTTGTGGCGCAAAGCTTTTCAAGCGACCTAAAAGAGTTGACAAGCTTAATTGAAGAAGGCATCAAACATAAAGGATTTTCCCTCATTAACGTCTTCAGCCCGTGCGTCACGTACAATAAAGTCAACACGTACGAATGGTTTAAAGAGCGGCTGGTGAAAGTGAGCGACATTGAAGGGTACGACCCGTCCGACCGGGCGATGGCGATGCAGACGGTGATGAAATACGACGGGCTTGTCACCGGGCTCATTTACCAAAATAAAGAGCAAAAATCATACCAAGAACTCGTCCCGGGCTACCGTGATACACCGCTTGCTGAAGCCGATTTGAAATTGAGCAAAGAAAAGTTTGCCGAGCTTGTAGCAGAGTTTATGTAACATATAGAAAGATTGGAAGTGATTCACACCCGATGGGGGGCTTGCCTCATCGGGCGTTTTTTGTTATCATAACGTGTTCCGGACATCCGGAATAAATCCCATTGTGTTTCATGACGGTTGACGCTATACTATGGTAGTGTGTGATGGAAGAAATTTGCGAGGAAGGCGGGCGGCCAACAAAGCGCCTGCGATCTACATTATTACGAATGAGGAAAGGAGATTGCGATGAACGAAAAACAACGGTTGGAACAAACAGCGCAAATTGAGACGGCAAGCCATCCAGCGGACAGAAAATCCGCCTTGGACCGGCTGAAGGAAAAAACGACGAAAGACTACGAGAAATATTTCACGAAAGTGTTTTTGCCGCCGAATTTGAAAGAAGCGAAAAAGCGCGGCAAAGAGGAAGTTCAATATGTAAAAGACTTTGCGATTCCGGACGAGTTCCGCGGCATGGGGCGCGGGCGGAAGTTTTACATCCGCACATACGGCTGCCAGATGAACGAACATGATACGGAAGTGATGGCCGGCATTTTCATGGCGCTCGGCTATGAGCCGACCGACCGTCCGGAAGAGGCAAACGTCATTTTGCTCAACACGTGCGCGATCCGTGAAAACGCGGAAAACAAAGTGTTCGGCGAGCTCGGCTACTTAAAGCCGCTCAAAACGACCAATCCGGACTTGCTTCTTGGCGTGTGCGGCTGTATGTCGCAAGAAGAAGCGGTCGTTAATAAAATTTTAAAGCAATACCAATATGTTGATATGATTTTCGGCACGCACAACATCCATCGACTTCCTTACATTTTGCATGAAGCATATATGTCAAAAGAAATGGTTGTCGAGGTGTGGTCGAAAGAAGGCGACGTTGTCGAAAACTTGCCGAAAGCGCGAAAAGGCCGCATTAAAGCATGGGTCAATATTATGTACGGCTGTGACAAGTTTTGCACGTATTGCATCGTTCCGTATACGCGCGGCAAGGAGCGAAGCCGCCGTCCGGAAGACATCATCCAAGAAGTGCGCCAGCTCGCCGCCCAAGGCTATAAAGAAATCACGCTGCTTGGGCAAAACGTCAACGCTTACGGGAAAGACTTCACCGACATCCAGTACGGCCTTGGCGATTTAATGGATGAGCTGCGCAAAATTGACATTGCCCGCATCCGCTTCACAACGAGCCATCCGCGCGACTTTGACGACCGGCTCATCGAAGTGCTCGCCAAACGCGGCAACTTGGTTGAGCATATCCATCTGCCGGTGCAATCGGGCAGCACAGAAATTTTAAAAATGATGGGCCGCAAATATACGCGCGAGGAGTACTTGGAGCTCGTCCGCAAAATTAAAGCCGCCATTCCGGACGTCGCGTTGACGACGGACATCATCGTCGGCTTCCCGAACGAGACGGACGAGCAGTTTGAAGAAACGCTGTCGCTTTACCGCGAAGTGGAGTTTGATTCAGCGTATACGTTCATTTACTCGCCGCGCGAAGGCACGCCGGCGGCGAACATGAAGGACAACGTGCCGATGGAAGTGAAAAAAGAGCGGCTCAAGCGGCTCAACGACCTTGTTCAAGAAATCGCGGCCAAGAAAATGAAGCAATACGAAGGCCAAGTCGTCGAAGTGCTCGTCGAAGGCGAAAGCAAAACGAACCCGGACGTGCTGGCCGGCTACACACGCAAAAACAAGCTCGTCCACTTCGTCGGCCCCAAATCGCTCATTGGCCAATTGGTCAACGTGCGCATTACAGAAGCGAAAACGTGGACGCTGACGGGCGAATTCGTGAATGAAGCGATCGAGGTGAACTGATATGGCGAAATATACGCGGGATGAAGTGCTGGCGCAGGCGAAGCAGTTGGCGAAAATGATCGCCGAAACCGAGGAAGTCGACTTTTTCAAACGAGCGGAGGAAAAAATCCACCAAAATGAAAAAGTGCGCACATTGATCAACGAACTAAAATCGCTGCAAAAACAAGCCGTCAACTTGCAACACTACGGCAAACATGAGGCGCTCAAGCAGGTCGAGGCCAAAATTGACGCCATTTACGAGCAGCTCGAACAAATTCCGATCGTGGGCGAGTTCCAGCAGTCGCAAGCTGAGGTGAACGACCTGCTTCAGCTCGTCGCCTCGACGATTTCGAATACGGTGACCGATGAAATTCTCGCTTCGACGGGCGGCGATGTGCTGCGCGGCGAAACAGGTGCTGCCCTTCGCTACAACAAGCACGGCGGCTGCCATTAATGGCATGCGGCTCAAAAGCGTCCTTTGGGGCGCTTTTTTTCTTATGGGCGCGCTCTCCCTTTCCCCGGAACCGCGGGCGGCTGCCTGGCGGCAAAAAAGAAGGCACATCGAACGGAGCAGGCGCATACAATGAACTATACGGAATAATGATTCATTTGCTGTGCACATTAGCGGAGATGGCGCATAGGATGAAATGAAGATTCATTTGAGGAGGGTTCCGTTCGATGTCTGAATACAGAGAAATTATTACGAAAGCCGTTGTCGGCAAAGGCCGCAAGTTTACACAATCGACCCATACGGTGACGGCGCCGAACCGCCCGTCAAGCATTCTTGGCTGCTGGATCATCAACCACCGTTATGAAGCGAAAAAATGCGATAAAACGGTCGAAATTCACGGCCATTATGACATCAACGTCTGGTATTCGTACAACCACAATACAAAAACCGAAGTCGTCACCGAAACAGTGTCGTATACGGACGTCGTCAAATTAAAATATCGCGACAAAGATCATTTAATCAGCGATGACACCGATGTCATCGTCCGCGTCATCCAGCAGCCGAACTGCCTCGAATGCACGATTTCGCCAAACGGCAATAAAATCGTTGTCGATGTTGAGCGGGAGTTTGTCGCCGAAGTGATCGGCGAAACGAAGGTGTGCGTTGCCATCAATCCGGAAGGATGCGGCAAGGACGACGATTTTTGCGACGAGGATGACCTTGATGAAGAATTAGAAGATTTAAGCCCGGATTTGCTGCTTGGCGAAGAAGAGTAAAACTAGGAAATTTCTTTCCTAGTTTTTTCTTTTGCCGCTTGTTATAATAGTAGCGCAATCAACGGCCGGCGGGGCCGAAAAGGTTGGGGAGAAGCGATGCCATCGTACACACCGATGATCCAGCAATATTTGCACATTAAAGCGCAATATCCGGACGCGTTTTTATTTTTCCGGCTTGGCGATTTTTACGAACTGTTTTTTGACGACGCCATCAAGGCGGCGCAAGAGCTGGAAATTACATTAACAAGCCGCGACGGCGGCGATGAACGGGTGCCGATGTGCGGGGTGCCGTACCATTCGGCGCAAGGATATATTGAACAGTTAATCGAAAAGGGATATAAAGTCGCCATTTGCGAACAAGTCGAAGACCCGAAAACGGCCAAAGGCGTCGTTCGCCGTGAAGTGGTGCAGCTCATCACCCCAGGGACGCTCATGGAAGGCAAAGGGCTCACCGAGAAGGAAAACCACTACTTGGCGGCGCTCACGCCGTTTGCTGATGGTACATACGGATTGGCTTACGCCGATTTGTCGACCGGCGAGATTCGGCTCACGCTTCTTTCTTCGTGGGAGGAAACGGCAAACGAATTGCACGCCGTTGGAGCGCGGGAGATCATCGTTGCCACAGACAGCGGCGAAGAGTGGGTGCGCGAGCTGAAAGAGCGGTACGGGGCGGCGGTCTCTTATGAGGACGACACATCGCTATGCGACGAATGGAACGGCGTCATCGGCCATGTGGCGCAAGAAAAGCTGCGGCAGGCCGCAGCCCGTTTGCTTCATTACCTCGTCCGCACGCAAAAGCGGCGGCTCGATCATTTGCAGCCGGCTGAGTTGTATCAAGTTGACCACTATATGAAAATGGACCGACATTCCAAGCTGCATTTGGAATTGGTCGAAACGGTGCGGTCAAAAGGAAGGAAAGGCTCGTTGTTATGGCTTTTGGATGAAACGGTGACAGCGATGGGTGGGCGGCTCTTAAAACAATGGCTGGACCGGCCGCTCATTGATCGGCGCGAAATCGAACGGCGCCTCGATTTTGTGGAAACGTTGAAAACGAGCTATTTTGAACGGCAGGAGCTGCGCGACAGGCTGCGCGGCGTTTACGACATTGAGCGCCTTGTCGGCCGTGTCTCCTACGGCAACGCCAATGCCCGCGATCTCGTGCAGCTGAAAAAGTCGCTTCTTCAAGTGCCGGCGCTCCGTCAGACGGTCGGCGCGCTGCCGCTCGCTGAAGCGGACAAGCTGTGCGAGCGCCTTGACCCGTGCGAAGAGCTCGTCGATTTGCTCGAGCGCTCGATTCAAGAACAGCCGCCGCTTTCCGTCAAAGAAGGGAACCTCATCAAAGACGGGTATGACAAGCAGCTCGACCGCTACCGCGATGCGAGCCGCAACGGCAAAGCGTGGATCGCTGAACTTGAGGCGAAGGAGCGGGAAGCGACCGGCATCAAATCGCTCAAAGTCGGCTACAACCGAGTGTTTGGCTACTATATTGAAGTGACAAAGCCCAATCTCCCCCTTGTTCCGGAAGGACGTTACGAGCGGAAGCAGACGCTCGCCAACGCCGAGCGGTTTATCACCCCGGAGTTGAAGGAAAAAGAGGCGCTCATTTTGGAGGCGGAAGAAAAAAGCATCGAACTCGAATATGAACTGTTTGTCGCCATTCGCGAGCAGGTGAAGCAATACATCCCGCGCCTGCAGACGTTGGCGAAAGCCATTGCCGAGCTTGATGTGCTTCAATCATTCGCAACGATCAGCGACGAGTATCGCTACGTGCGTCCGCAGTTTTCCACGGAGCGCGTCTTGGTGATTCAAGGCGGCCGCCACCCGGTTGTCGAAAAAGTGCTCGGCGCGCAAATGTACGTGCCGAATGACTGCTACATGAACCGCGAGCGGGAAATGCTGCTCATCACTGGACCGAACATGGCTGGAAAAAGCACGTACATGCGGCAAGTGGCGCTCACCGCCATCATGGCGCAAATCGGCTGCTTCGTCCCGGCCGAGCGGGCGGTGCTGCCGATTTTTGATCAAGTGTTCACCCGCATCGGCGCTGCTGACGACCTGTCGGCAGGACAAAGCACGTTTATGGTCGAGATGCTCGAAGCGCGCCGCGCCATCGCTCATGCGACGCAAAACAGCCTCATTTTATTTGATGAAATCGGGCGCGGCACATCGACATACGACGGCATGGCGCTCGCCCAAGCGATCATTGAGTATATTCATGACCATATCGGTGCGAAAACACTATTTAGCACCCACTACCATGAACTCACCGCCTTGGAGCGTTCGCTCCCGCGGCTTTCGAACGTCCATGCCCGCGCCATCGAGGAAAACGGCAAAGTCGTCTTTTTGCATCAAATCGCCGACGGGCCGGCCGACAAGAGCTACGGCATTCACGTCGCCGAACTGGCCGGGCTGCCGGCTTCGCTCATTGAACGCGCGCGGGCCATTTTAGCGGAACTGGAGAAAGAGGCGGGAAAACAGGAAGCCGCCGCAGGCAGGATGGACGATGGCGCTTTGGCGGAAGCGGGTTTGGCTTTTCAGGGGAACGAAGCGTTAGACGTCAGCAGCAAGGTTGAGCACGAGAAGGCCTCCCGTCCGTCAGCCGGCGCGGCGCGGGATGGCGTTTTGGCGGAAGCGGCGTTTGAGCAGCTGAGCATGTTTCCTGACCTTGCCCCGGCGCCTGTGGAGCCGCCGCTTTCAAGCAAAGAGAAAAAGGCGCTCGCGGCGCTGAAAGAGATCAATTTGCTCGAGATGACGCCGCTTGAGGCGCTCAACAAACTGTATGAACTGCAAAAGCTCCTCAAGTAAAGGAGGGAGGCCCGATGGGACGCATCCGCAAGCTCGATGACCTGCTGGCAAACAAAATCGCCGCCGGCGAGGTCGTCGAGCGGCCGGCTTCGGTCGTCAAGGAGTTGGTGGAAAACGCCATTGATGCCCATAGTACGGTCATCAACATCGAGCTTGAAGAGGCGGGAATGGCGAAAATCCGCGTCATCGACAACGGCGATGGCATGGAGGAAGACGACTGCTTGCTCGCTTTTGAACGTCATGCGACAAGCAAAATTCACAACGAGCACGATTTGTTCCGCATCCGCACGCTCGGGTTCCGCGGTGAGGCGCTGCCGAGCATCGCTTCTGTATCCGAAGTGGAGCTGACGACCGGCACGGGCAGCGGACCGGGAACGAAGCTTGTGCTTCAAGGCGGCGCACTCGTCTCCCGCGAGCGGGCGGCGGGGCGCAAAGGGACGGATATTACCGTATCGAACTTGTTTTTCAACACCCCAGCGCGCTTGAAATATATGAAAACGATCCACACCGAGCTCGGCCATGCGGCCGACGTCGTCAACCGGTTGGCGCTCGCCCATCCGGACGTATCATTTCGCCTCCGCCACCAGGGCAAAACATTGCTTGCCACCAATGGCAGCGGCGATGTCCGGCACGTGCTCGCCGCTATTTACGGCGCCGAGACGGCGAGACAAATGATCCCCATCGAAGCGGAATCGCTCGATTTTACCGTTCGCGGCTACATTTCGCCGCCGGACGTGACGCGCGCCTCGCGCAACTACATCTCGCTTGTTGTCAATGGCCGCTATGTGCGCAGCGTGCCGCTCATAAAAGCGATTGAAGCCGGCTACCATACGCTCTTGCCGATCGGCCGCTATCCGATTGTGTTTTTATCCATTGAAATGGATCCGGTGCTTGTCGATGTCAACGTCCATCCGGCAAAGCTCGAAGTCCGCTTTAGCAAGGAAGCAGAGCTGAATGAGCTCGTCACAGACGCCATCCGCCAGGCATTTCGCGAGCGGACGCTCATTCCGTCCGTATCTGCCGACAGCAAGCTGGCAAAACCAAAGGCGGAGCAGGCGGCTTGGACGTTCACTCATCGCGTCCGCGAGCCGTCTGTCTTATCGAGCGACATCGGCGGCGGGGAAGATGCGACCGCCCCTTTTGCGCCGCTAACCGGTGACGCACCGGCTGAGCGGCCATCCGCGGCTGTGCGGACGGATGAATGGGGAATACCGGACGAACATGGGCCCGCTTTCGAGCGAAAGCAGGAGGAAGAGGTGGGAGAAGAACGGCGTGCCCTCCGCTTGCCGACAGATGGGCAAGCGGAAGATAAAGCGGCGGCCGATCGCCTGCCGCCGCTTTATCCGATTGGACAATTGCATGGGACGTACATTTTGGCGGAGAACGAACATGGGCTGTATATGATCGATCAGCATGCGGCTCAAGAGCGGATCAACTATGAATATTTCCGGGAAAAACTCGGCGAAGCCACGAAGGAAGTGCAGGAGCTGCTCGTTCCGTTGATGTTTGAATATCCAGCCGACGAGTACGAGCGGATCGCCGCCTGCCGCAATGAGCTGGCGCGCTGCGGTGTGTTTCTTGAGCCGTTTGGGCCGCGGGCGTTTCTCGTTCGCTCCCATCCGACGTGGTTTCCGAAAGGGAGAGAAAGGGAAATCATCGAGGAAATGATCGAACAAGTGTTGGCGGCCAAAACGGTCGACATCAAGCAATTGCGCGAACAAGCGGCGATCTTAATGAGCTGCAAGCGCGCCATTAAAGCAAACCAACATTTGCGCCAGGATGAACTGTTCGCTTTGCTTGAGGCGCTGCGGCAGACGACGGACCCATTTACTTGTCCCCACGGCCGGCCGATCATCGTTCATTTTTCGACATATGAAATTGAAAAACTATTTAAACGGGTGATGTAGCCTGCGCCCCCTTTGTGCGACAAAGGGGGCGCTTTTTGTAATCGTTTTGTAATCTACTTTTATTCTTTCTGTTACAGACGGATTGCTTTGATTTTACTATAATGGCTCATGTGTAGGAATACGTGGTGAATTTTGTAGAGTGATAGCGAATTTTGTATAAACATGGATACATAAAGATGGATACATCGACGTCATAGGGGGATGCAGCATGAAAAAAACGATTATATTGACAAGCACGTTGATCGGTTCCTTGTTGGCCGGCCACGCGGCATCGGCGGCGAGCTATACGGTGCAAAAAGGCGATACGCTTTGGAAGATTGCCCGGCAATCCGGCACGACGGTCGCAGCGTTAAAGCAAGAAAACGATTTGTCTTCGGATTTGATTTTTCCCGGACAAGTATTGCGCGTCAATGAGCCAAATGAATCGAACGAATCTTCTTCGAATACATATACGGTCGAGCCTGGTGATACGCTAAGAGGAATCGCCCGCAAGTTTGGCACGACTGTGGATGCGTTGCTCAAGCTCAATCCAAGCATTACGAACCCAGACTTCATTCGCGCCGGGCAGAGGCTGCAAGTAGCAGGGAAACAGGAACGTTCCAATACATACAATGTGCAGCCGGCAGCCGTGCCGACAAGCGGCCGGTATATCGTGCAGGCGGGGGATACGCTGCTTGGGATTGCGAACAAGTTTCAAACGACGGTCGACCGTCTATTGGCACTGAATCCACAAATTACAAACCCGAACACCATCCGCATTGGCCAAGCCATTAAAGTGGCGGGCGGAACGACTGATGTCCGGGAGGCCAAGCAGCAAGTATCGGCCGCCAACTCGGCTGCCACTGAGTCGTCCGCATCGCTTGCCGACCGAATCATCGATATTGCGGAAAAATATTTAGGGGCGCGTTATTTGTACGGAGCAAGCCCGTCGCGCACCGATGTGTTTGACTGCTCATCGTTTACGATGCGCGTTTTTGGCGAAGTCGGCATTTCGCTGCCGCGCACATCCATCGCTCAGGCGCAAGCGGGAAGAACGGTGTCGTTTGGCCAGTTGCAAAAAGGCGATCTCGTCTTTTTTGATACCGATTCGAACGGCACAATCAACCACGTCGGCATTTATGCTGGCAACGGGCAAATGATCAACGCCACCGTTTCGCTCGGTGTCACGTATTCGTCGCTGACGTCATCCTATTGGAAAACGCGGTATGTAAAAGCGGTTCGGGTCATCAACTAAATGAAAGACGATTAACGCAGCTGTTCGTGCGAAGCCTTAGGCGCTTCGGTGAACAGCTTTTTTGTTGCTCGTGCGAGTGAAAGCCGAATCCAAAAAAGATGCAGGATGATGCCGCGGAAAACGGGTTAGCGGTTTTGAGGCTTTCTGCTTTTAAGGCAACAAAAAACAGCAACAAGTACAAATATATAGATGCAATTTGAAGATTTACCATTTGCAGCTTTTATCGACTGTCAGGCGACCGAACAACGCCGCTTCACAGACCCATATATGGGTCTGTGAAGCAGGTGGTTGTTCGGTCTTCCGTCACGCCTTGGCGTGACGGGGCAAGCCTATGGCTTGCCTTCGACAGTCGAAAATGGACAAACCGCTTTTCCGTCAAGGATATGTTAAACTTCTTCGTTGCATCTATATAGTCCGGCTTTCTGGCGCGTATCATTTGGTGCCATGATGATTCATCATGTAAAATAAGATATTCATAGGTGATTAAATAAGGAGGCTCATTGAGAAAATCCAGTTGATTTTCTCAATGAAGCAGGCCTTTTCATCAAAGATGGCAAAAGAGCCAAAAAAACCCTAAACATTGTCTGTGATCATCCGATAATGTAGATGGAACAACATACTGATTCACAGACGGAGGACTTGCCAATGAACATGAAAATGACCGTGCGCAAAAAACTGCTGGCTGGCTTCGGCCTCGTCTACGTGTTGATCGCGCTGCTAGTCGGGTTTTCTTATTACGAAATTTCGACTTTTGACCGTACATACACCGATGTGATCGACAAACGGGTGACGAAGCTTGTCAATGCCAAAGAGCTTGAAGTATTGATCCGCCGCGAGGTCGGCAGCATGCGCGGCTATTTGTTGACTGGCGATGAGACGTTAAGGAAAAACTTTGAAAAAGCGCATGGGGAGTACAAGAAAATAAGCGAAAAGCTTGCGGCGGAGCTGACGCGGGAAGAAACGAAACAGCTGCTTGCCGAGCTCGATTTGCTTGAACAGCAGTTTTACGAACTTGGGCAAAAAACGTTCGACTTAAAAGCGCAAAACAAACCGGAGCAGTACATCGCCCTTGTGACCACAACAGGGCTCGACTTAACAACCCAATTTGATGAAAAGGTGAATCAATTGGTCGCTCTCCAGCAGCGGGAAATGAAGGAAGCTAATGATGATGCGAGCGCATCGGCGGCTGCGGTCCAGCGGCTGATCATCATCGTCGGCTTGTTGACGGCGGCGGCTGGAGCGACCGTCAGCTATTACATCAGCCGCTCGCTTTCCCGCCCGCTATTGGTGCTGTCGGATGCGGCTGGTCGGATCGCTGCCGGCGATTTAACCAAGACGAAAACCGGCGTCCGCAACCGGGACGAAATCGGCGAGCTGGCCGCTTCGTTTGAACAAATGGCCCAAAATTTGCGCGAAGTGCTAAAGGAAGTGGCGCAAAACGCCGAGCAAGTCGCCGCTTCGTCGGAGGAGCTGGCAGCGAGCGCCGAACAGACGAGCAAGGCGACCGAGCAAATCGCCATGACGATTCAGGGCGTTGCTTCCGGCATGGACAAGCAAATGCAAAGCGTGGAAGAAACGTCCGCCGCCGTCGATTCGATGTCTGAGAGAATCGAGCAAATTTCCGGACGGGCGCAAAGCGTGTCCGCCATCGCTAGTGAGGCGTCGAGACAAGCGGCTGAGGGCGGGCAAACGATCGAGGCGGGCGTCGCGCAAATGAACAAAGTGAACGATACGGTCGAGCGGCTGGCTGACCTCATTAAAGGGCTTGGCCACCGTTCCGAGCAAATCGGCTCCATCATCGAAGCGATCCGCAATATTGCGGCGCAGACGAATTTGCTTGCGTTAAATGCCGCGATTGAGGCGGCGCGCGCCGGGGAGCACGGGCGCGGCTTTGCCGTCGTCGCCGATGAGGTGCGCAAACTCGCCGAGCAGTCGGCGGAATCGGCGCAGCAAATCGCCGAGCTGATCGCCGCTATTCAAGACGAAACGGCTCGTGCCGTCCAATCGATGGAGTCGGTCGTCCATGAGGTGGTGAGCGGAACGGGGGTCATTCGCGCTTCCGGGGAAACATTTGCCCGCATTCGCACTGCCGTCGATGAAGTCGCTGTGCAAATTCGCGACGTATCGTCGGCGGTCAGCGAGATGGCCGCTTCTTCCGAGCAAATCGCCCGCTCTGTCCGGCTTGTCGCTGATGTGGCCGAATCGACGTCCGCCGGCGCCCAGGAAGTGTCGGCGGCGACCGAAGAACAGTTGGCGTCGATGGAGGAAATTTCGGCTTCGGCCGCGTCGTTGTCGAAAATGGCAGACGATTTGCAGTCGATTGTCAGCAAGTTTTCGTTGTGATGGCCATGGAGACGGCTGCTGCGGCAGCCGGCCCGTTTTGTGGCGGAAAAGGCGCCGATATAACACGATCATCACCATCCCAGCCTTAACAGCCCTCGGTATTGTTTATGCGCGGTCTCATTTGTGCGGAATAAACGACACGTTAAAAGAGTCAGCGCCAAGAAAAAGGGCGGAAAAGCAAAAGAGGCCTAGCGGACGGTGAAAGCCTTTTGCGGCGTTCACTTTTTTGGCGTTCGGCGCGGCAACGGAAAGAACGGCAATTTTTCGTGCTGTGATGTATAAAACGGCAGACAGATGGCGAAAACGTAGGAAAGAAATTGTTTCATGCGTTGCCGTTTTTATGTATAATGGTGGTTGATATGAGTTCAGCAATAGAAAGCAGTGGCGCACCATGGCAGAAAAAGTCGTTGTCATTGTCGGGCCGACGGCGGTCGGCAAAACGAGGCTCGGCATCGCCTTGGCGAAAAAGCTGGGCGGGGAGATCATCAGCGGCGATTCGATGCAAATTTACAAAGGAATGAACATCGGCACCGCGAAAGTAAAGCCGGATGAAATGGACGGGATTCCGCACCATTTGCTTGACATTAAAGAGCCGTGTGAACCGTTTTCCGTCGTTGAATTTCAGCGGCTTTGCCGCGCCCTCATCGCCGACATTTCCGCGCGCGGCCGGCTGCCGATCATCGTCGGCGGCACCGGGCTGTACATTCAGGCGGCCATTTACGACTACCAGTTTTCCGACGCTCCTTCCGACGAAGCGTACCGGCGGGCTCTTCGGCAGCTGGCGGCTGAACAAGGGGTCGAAGCGCTCCATCGGCAGCTTGAGGCGGTTGATCCGGAAAGTGCGGCGCGCATTCACCCGCGTAACGTCCGCCGCGTCATCCGCGCCTTGGAGGTGTATCACTCGACCGGAAAACCGTTCAGCGAATGGCAGCGAGGCCAACAAAAACAGCTGTTGTATGAAGCGGCCATCATTGGGCTGACGGCGGAGCGGAGCGTGCTTTACCGGCGGATCAACGAGCGGGTCGATCAAATGATTGCCGAAGGGTTGGTGGACGAGGCGAGAGCGCTTTACGACCGCGGCTTTCGCGATTGCCAGGCGGTGCAGGCGATTGGCTACAAAGAGCTGTACGATTATTTTGACGGCCGCGTCTCCCTGGAGGAAGCGGTCGAGCAGCTGAAGCAAAATTCACGCCGTTATGCGAAGCGACAGCTGACATGGTTTCGCAACCAAATGCCGGTCGAATGGTTTGACATGACGGACGCCAAGATGTTCACCGCTAGAGTGGAGGAAATTTTTCGCTACATAGCAGGAAAGCTTCGACTCGAAGCGAATATATAAACCATATCTTTAGAGAGAAAAGAGGAGGACGTTCCATGAAAACGACGATCAACATTCAAGACCAGTTTTTAAACCAGCTGCGCAAAGAAAGCATCCAAGTCACGGTTTTCTTATTGAACGGCTTCCAGCTGCGCGGGTATATTAAAGGATTTGACAATTTCACCGTGCTTTTGGAAGTGCAAGGAAAACAACAGCTCATCTACAAACACGCCATTTCAACGTTTGCGCCGGAGCGGAACATCCAGTTTGAAACCGAGCACCAGTAATGCCGACGGTACATACGCCGCCGAGAGAAGACGCCTTTCCTAATGGGGGGCGTCTTTTTCGATGCCCGTCGGTCTGCACCTTGTTCCCGTTCCGCTGTTCCGTTGATCTGAGCGGCTTTTTCAATTTGAATGCGTAAACGGCTGTTTTTTTGAATAAAAATATACAAACTTTTCCCGCTGCGACCGGCCGGTTGTTCGCTTGGGCGATTGTCACGGATCGGCGGCGGCGTACGTATACTAATAGCAAAAGCGCGAGGCGCCGGCAGTGAATGCGGAACGTGTGCGGATGGCAGAAAACGGGAAGCGAGGTGACGCCCTTTGTCGGAATTGACGATGAACAAGGCGAAAGGGCAAATTAATATTGTGCTCAATTCGAAAACGGTCAACCATTTAGTAAAAGACGAGCGGAACGATTGGCTCGACGGCGAAGAGCATCAGGCGCTTCGCAACATCCAGAAAGAACTTGACCAATTGATCGGGCTCGATCATGTCAAAAAAATTGTCAAGGAAATTTACGCCTGGTTGTACATTAACCGGATGCGCAAAGAAAACGGCTTAAAAGCGAACCGCCAGGCGCTCCATATGATTTTTAAAGGCAATCCCGGCACGGGAAAAACGACGGTGGCGCGCCTGCTCGGCAAACTGTTTTTTGAGATGAACGTCCTGTCGAAAGGACACTTTATTGAGGCTGAGCGGGCCGATTTGGTGGGAGAATATATCGGGCATACGGCGAGCAAAACGCGCGATTTGATCAAAAAAGCGCGCGGCGGCATTTTGTTTATCGATGAGGCGTATTCGCTCGCCCGCGGCGGGGAAAAAGACTTTGGCAAGGAAGCGATCGATACGCTTGTGAAAGGAATGGAAGACTATTGCGACGATTTGGTCGTCATTTTAGCCGGCTATCCGAAAGAAATGGACTATTTTTTATCGTTGAACCCAGGGTTGCCGTCGCGCTTTCCGCTGACGATCGAGTTTCCGGACTATACCGTCGAAGAGCTCGTGCAAATCGCCAAACAAATGCTGCGTGAGCGCGAATACGACATGACGCCGGAAGCCGAGCGGAAACTGTACGTCCACCTCGAGGGGACGCTTGAGACCGCCGGACGCCTCAAATTCAGCAACGGCCGCTATGTGCGCAATTTGATCGAAAAAGCGATCCGCAAGCAGGCGGTCCGTCTTCTGCACGAAGGGCGCTATGACAAAAAAGAGCTGATGACGATCCGCGACCGCGATTTCGTCTTCCATGCGTAAAACGAAAGGGGTCTCCTTTTCGTTTTTTTTGTGCCGTAAAAAGAGGAATGCCGGCCAAAAGAGCGAATACATAAACAACGGGGGCATATGCACTAAATTATTTGAATTGTCTGTCTATGGGATCCGCCCGCCCTCTGTCGAGACACGAAAAAGGGGGAGAAGGCGTTTGTACGTGACGATTGGAGAGATGTTTTCCCAAACAGTGCGAAAGTTTCCGGACCGGGAAGCGGTTGTCGAAGTGGCGACCGGGCGCCGCTATACGTACGCCGAATGGGAGCGGGAGGTCAACCGGTGGGCGAATGCGTTTCAGGAAGCCGGCGTGCGCAAAGGCGACCGCGTCTCCACCGTTTTGTACAACACGCTTGAATTGGCCACCGCGCTGTTTGCCTGCGCCAAAATCGGCGCCGTGTTCAATCCGATCAACTTCCGGTTGAAAGCGGAAGAAATCGCCTATATTTTGACGGACGCCGAGCCGAAAATCGTCCTGTTTGAACGGGCGGTTGAGCGGGAGCTGGCCGCGATTCATGATCGTTTTCCGCACATCGCCTTTTGGTCGATCGATCGCGATCCGCCGCCGTTTGCCAAAAGCGCCCATGAACAGGCGGAGCGGGCCCGGGAGGAAGCGCCGTCCGTTCGGGTGGAAGAGGGTGATTTGTACGCCATTATGTATACAAGCGGCACAACGGGACGTCCAAAAGGAGTGATGCACCGTCACCGCGACATGATCGAGCAAAGCGTCCTTTGCCATGGGGTGATGCGCATCCGCGAGACGGACCGCGGACTGGCGGCAGCGCCTCTGTTCCATTGCGCCGAGCTGCATTGCTGCTTGCTGCCGCGCGTGCATGCCGGAGCGGCGAGCGTCATTTTGCACCATTTTGACGCCAAGCTCGTGCTTGAAACGATCGAACGGGAGCGGATTACGATCATGTTTGGAGCCCCGACGATGTGGAACATGATCTTGCAGGAGAATGTAAGCGGTTACGATTTATCTTCGCTTCGCCTCGGCCTATACGGCGCCGCTCCGATGGCTCCAGCGCTTGTCAGGCAATGCCAAGAGCAGCTCGGCATCGAGCTGATTCAAGCGTACGGCATGACGGAAATGGGGCCGGCGGTGACGTTTTTGTTGGAAGACGAGCAGCTGAAAAAAGCCGGTTCCGCTGGACGCGCCTGCCTGAACCATGAGATCCGCGTCGTCCGTGCGCGTGAGGACGGGCCGTCCGACCCGGACGAGGTGCTGCCGCCATATGAAGTCGGCGAAATTGTGATGCGCGGGCCGTGCATGATGGCCGGCTACTACAAGCGCGAGGAAGCGACGGAAAAAGCGCTGTACAAAGGCTGGTATCATTCGGGTGATCTCGGCTACCTTGATGAAGACGGCTACTTGTATGTCGCCGACCGTGTCGATGACATGGTGATCAGCGGCGGGGAAAACGTCTATCCGCGCGAAGTCGAGGACGTGTTGTACGAACATCCGAAAGTGCTTGATGCCGCCGTGCTCGGCGAGCCGGACGAGCTGTGGGGCGAAAAGGTCGTTGCGTTTGTCGTCAAAAAGGACATCAGCCTCACCGCCGATGAGCTCGAGCAGTTTTGCAAGACGAGCGACCGCCTCGCTCCCTATAAGCGGCCGCGCGCCTACTATTTCGTTGACGCCTTGCCGCGCAACGCGAGCGGCAAAATTCAAAAGTTTTTGCTGCGCGAACAGCTGAAAAAACAGGCGACGGGCGGAACAGAGAAAAAGTGACCGAACAGAAGAGAGGGATGAACGGGTGACGGCTCGCTATTTGCGTGAGGAGCACCATATGTTCCGCGCGGCGTTTCGCAAGTTTTTGGAAAAAGAAGCGTACCCGCATTATAACGATTGGGAGAAGCGCGGCATCATTCCGCGGTCGTTTTGGGCAAAGATGGGCGAGAACGGCTTTCTTTGCCCATGGGTCGATGAAGCGTATGGGGGGCTAAACGCCGATTTTGCCTATTCGGTTGTCATCAATGAAGAACTAGAAAAAGTTGGATCGAGCCTCGTCGGCATCGGCTTGCACAACGACATTGTCACGCCGTATATCGCATCGTACGGAACCGAGGAGCAAAAACAAAAATGGCTGCCAAAATGCGTCACCGGCGAGCTCATTACGGCGATCGCCATGACTGAGCCGGGGGCGGGTTCGGATTTGGCGAACATTTCAACGACGGCCATTAAAGAGGGCGATTATTACATCGTCAACGGGCAAAAAACGTTTATCACGAACGGCATTCATGCCGACTTGATCGTTGTCGCCTGCAAAACCGACCCGCAGGCAAAGCCGCCGCACCGCGGCATCAGCCTGCTCGTCGTGGAGCGGGATACGCCGGGGTTTACGCGCGGTCGGAAGCTCGAGAAAGTCGGGCTGCACGCCCAAGATACCGCCGAACTGTTTTTCCAAGATGCGAAAGTGCCGGCATATAATTTGCTCGGCGAGGAAGGAAAAGGATTTTACTACTTGATGGAAAAGCTCCAGCAAGAGCGGTTGGTCGTCGCCATCGCCGCCCAAACGGCAGCGGAAGTGATGTTTTCCTTGACGAAGCAATATGTCAAACAGCGCACGGCGTTCGGCAAACGGGTGGGCGAGTTTCAGACCGTCCAGTTCCGCCTTGCCGAGATGGCGACGGAAATCGCCCTTGGCCGCACGTTTGTCGACCGCGTCATTGAAGAGCATATGGCGGGAAAACAGATCGTCACGGAAGTGTCGATGGCGAAATGGTGGATTACCGAGATGGCAAAACGTGTCGCGGCCGAGGCGATGCAGCTGCACGGCGGTTATGGTTATATGGAAGAATATGAGATCGCCCGGCGCTATCGCGACATTCCCGTAAGTGCCGTTTACGCTGGGACGAACGAGATGATGAAAACAATCATCGCCCGGCAGCTAGATTTGTAGAGAGAGGGAAAGATATGCTTCGTGGCATTGTAGTCGTTGATTTTTCCCATTACTTGCCGGGCCCATTTGCCAGCTGGCGGCTCGCCGCCCGCGCCGATGTAGTGATCGAAAGCTTCCGCCCCGGGGTGATGGCGCGGCTTGGGCTCGGCTACGACGACGTGCGCCGCGACAACGAACGGATCATTTACTGCTCGATCAGCGGCTTTGGCCAACAGAGCGGGCGCTCGCTGCTCGGAAGCCATGATTTAAACTACATGGCGCTCTCCGGCTTGTTGGCGCAGCTCGCCGATGAACGCGGCCGCCCGGTTCATCCGAAGATCACGCTTACCGATTTTATCGGCGGCATGGCGGCGGCCGAGCGCATTTTGGCTGCCCTCTTTGCACGCGAGCGAACCGGCAAAGGCGCCCATCTTGATGTTTCGCTTGTCGATGGTTTGGCGTCGATGATGGCCGGCCACTTTGCCATTGAACACGGCGGCGGACCGAAGACCGGTCTTTCCGAGTTGTCTGGGGAGGTGGTGTGCTACCAGCTGTATGAGACAAAAGACGGCCACTACATGAGTTTGGCGGCGCTCGAGCCGCACTTTTGGCGGCAATTTTGCGAAATGGTCGGCCATCTGGAATGGATTGCGGCGCAATGGGCGCCGGCGCGGCCGGGAGAAGCGGTATATGATGGGCTTGTCGCCTTGTTCCGTGAAAAGACATTGGATGAGTGGATCGCGTTCGCCGAGACGGTCGACGCCTGCCTTGCCCCGGTGCTGGAGACGGGTGAGGCGAAGGCGCTGTTTGCTGACGGCCGGCTCCGCCATCTCGTCCGGCTGCGGCCGGATGGCGCGTGGACGGCGGCGCATGGGCCGGACGGCCAATGGGGCGGCGGGGAGCCGCCTAAAGTCAATGAACATGCGCATTTGGTAAAGGGGGAGGAATGACCGATGATGAAAACACCGTTAAACATTTCCATGATGCTTGAGCGGGCGGAGTTGTTTTTCCCAAAAAAGCAAGTCGTTTCGCGCATGAAAGGAGGCGTCGTCCGCCATACATACAAGGAGATCGGCGAGCGGACGCGGCGGTTGTCAAGCGTATTGAAACAGCTCGGCGTCGAGGTCGGCGACCGCGTCGGCACGTTCGCGTGGAACCATCACCGCCATTTGGAAGCGTATTTTGCCATTCCCGGCATTGGAGCGGTGCTCCATACGATCAACATCCGCCTCTCGCCGCAGCATATCTCTTACATCATCAACCACGCCGATGACCGTGTGCTGCTGATCGATGATGATTTGCTGCCGGCCATTGAAGCGATCAAGGACGAGATCCCGAACGTACGCGCTTTCATCGTCATGACCGATGCCGACGAGCTGCCGGAAACAACGTTGTCACCAGTGTACCATTACGAGAAACTGCTTGCCGAGGGCGATCCAACATTTCCGTTCTTGAAAGACCTCGATGAATACCAACCGGCCGGTATGTGCTATACGTCGGCGACAACGGGTAATCCGAAAGGGGTTGTGTATACGCACCGGAGCACCGTTCTGCATGCGATGGTGCTCGGGCTGGCTGACACGCAAGGGCTGTGCGAGCGCGACGTCGTCATGCCGGTCGTGCCGATGTTCCATGTCAACGCGTGGGGGCTGCCGTTTGCCGCCACGTGGTTCGGTTCGACGATCGTTATGCCGGGCCCGGCGTTTACACCGAAAGTGCTTGCCGAGCTCATTGACGCCGAACGGGTGACGATCACCGCCGGCGTGCCGACGATTTGGCTTGGGCTTTTGCAAGAGTTGGAGAAAGGAAACTATGACGTCAGCAGCCTGACGCGCGTCATTTGCGGCGGTTCAGCCGCGCCGAAAGGGATCATCCGCGCGTTTGAAGAAAAATACGGCATTCCGTTCATTCACGCGTACGGCATGACGGAGACGAGTCCGCTGGTGCTCGTCTCGCGCCCGAAAAGCTATCAAGACGGGCTGTCGTACGAGGAGAAACTGGATATTCGCGCCAAACAAGGGTTGCTTGCGCCAGGGCTTGAGATGAAAGTGATCGGCCAAAACGGGCCGGTTCGTTGGGACAGGCAGGAAATGGGCGAGCTTTGCTTGCGCGGGCCGTGGATCGCCGCCGAATATTACAACGATGAGCGCACGAAAGACTCGTTCCGCGACGGCTGGCTCCATACCGGCGATGTCGTCACCATCGACGAAGAAGGGTTTGTGAAAATCGTCGACCGGACGAAGGATGTCATTAAAAGCGGCGGCGAATGGATTTCATCGGTTGATTTGGAGAATGCGCTCATGGCCCATGAGGCGGTGTTCGAAGCGGCGGTCGTCGCTGTGCCGCATCCGAAATGGCAAGAGCGCCCGATTGCCTGCGTCGTGCTGAAAGAAGGCAAAAGTGTGACGAAGGAAGAGCTGTACGACTTTTTGCGCCCGCAATTTACGAAATGGTGGCTGCCGGATGACATTGTGTTTCTCGATGAAATTCCGAAAACGAGCGTCGGCAAGTTTTTAAAGCGGAAGCTGCGCGATGAGATGGCAGCGCGCTATGCCGATGCGGCGAAGGAGTAAAGGAGGCGGACACCGTGGCAGACACCATTGCGGTCATCGGCGCCGGGGTGATGGGAAGCGGCATCGCGCAAACGGCGGCGATGGCGGGAAAAACAACAAGGGGGAGAAAATGGTGCGTGAAGCAGTCATTGTCGAAGCGGTCAGGACGCCGGTCGGCAAGCGCAACGGCGTTTTCCGCGATGTTCATCCGGTGCATCTCGCTGCGGCCGTGCTCGATGAAGTCGTGCGCCGGGCGGGCATTGAAAAGCGGATGGTTGAAGACATCGTCATGGGCTGCGTGACGCCGATCGCCGAACAAGGATACAAACATCGGCCGGCTCGCGGCGCTTGAGGCCGGATTCCCGATCGAAGTGCCGGCCGTGCAAATCAACCGGATGTGCGGCTCGGGGCAGCAGGCGATTCATTTCGCCGCCCAGGAAATCCGCTCCGGCGATATGGATGTTACGATCGCCGCCGGAGTCGAGAGCATGACGAAAGTGCCGATTTTAAGCGATGGCAACGAACGGACGATTCCGCCGTCGCTGCATGAAAAATACGAATTCATCCACCAAGGCGTCTCGGCTGAGCGGATCGCCAAAAAATACGGCCTGACGCGCGCGGAACTCGACGCCTACGCGTACGAAAGCCATCAGCGTTCCTTGGCGCCATTGCGCTTGGCCATCCGCTCGGCGCCACTTTTGCGAAGCTCATGACATCGCTTGTTCATGAACTGGAACGGCGCGGCGGCCGCTATGGGCTATTGACGATTTGCATCGGCCACGGGATGGCGACGGCGACGATCATTGAGCGGGAGTAAGGGCAACGTGCGGAAAAACATTTGTTTGACACACACTCGACAGCGGGGGCGCCCGCTGTTTTTTCTGTCATGACGAGAAAATAAAAATATGGGACGGAACTGGAGCGATGTGATAAGATGAAAGAAAAGCAAGTGAAAGGGGAAGCGCAGTGCAGAAGGAGAAGCCGTTTTACACGTATCGCGACATTGAACATTGGGAAGGAAATTGGGAACTGATCGATGGTGTTCCCTATTTATTGGCGTCTCCGTCGTTTGAGCACCAGTATGTGGTCGGACAACTGCACCTTGCATTGGCTTCGTATTTTCAGGCGCGCGGCTGTCATGTTATTCTTGCCCCGTTTAATGTTCAGCTTGATCCTGAAGAGCCGGAACGGATGGCGAAAACGGTTGTTCAGCCGGATTTATCAGTCGTTTGTCGGGTTGAGCAAATCGGGAATCGGCGAATGAAAGGGGCTCCCGATCTCGTTGTGGAAGTGCTGTCGCCAAGCACCGCCCTGCGCGATCGAAACCAGAAATACTATTTATACGAAAAATATAGGGTGCATGAATATTGGATGGTAGACCCCAGCAATCGAACGATCGAAGTGCTCAGCTGGCAAGATGGACGATTCGAGCAGCGAGCGGTTTTCGGGCCAAGCGATGAGCTGGTTTCGTTTTGGCAACCGGATTTGACGGTTCCACTCGCCCCTGTGTTTCCTCCGGAAGAAAGCGATGTGTAGCTGATGGAGAACAACCTTGTTTGGCTGCCATCTCTGGAAATAACGGCTTCGCTTTTGGTGTCAGCAGCAGAAAGAAGAAAGCAAAGGGGATCGATGTCATGAAGCAAGCCTTTCTCGCTTCCTTCTATTTATCCCTTGCCGCTGGCATTTGGGGCGGGATGTATGTGGTGAGCAAATACGTGTTGGACTACATTCCGCCGTTTACGCTCGTCTGGCTGCGCTACGCCGTCGCCTTGATCGTGCTGGGCGCCGTCGCCGTGGCGAAACGCGAGCGCCCCCCAAAGAACGGGCGTGACTGGGGAATGATTATCACGGTCGGGATCATCGGCTACGTCGTTTCCATTTCCTTGCAGTTTGTCGGCACGAAATGGTCGAACGCCCATACCGCTTCGCTCATCACCGCCTCGACGCCGGCGTTTGTCGTTTTGTTTGCCCGCTGGCTGATTGGTGAGGCGCTCACATGGCGGAAGCTTGGCGCGCTCCTATTGGCGACATTCGGCGTCATCGTCATCGTCGGCTTAGGAGTCGGAGAAGAATCAACGTTTCTTGGCAACGTTTGCTTAGTCGGCGCGGCGGTCACTTGGGCGCTGTTGTCGGTGCTGGTGAAAATGGCGTCGGCTCGCCTGTCCGTGTTTTCGGTCACTACGTATGCCATTTTTGTGGCATTCATTGGCATGACGCCGATGATGCTTGCCGAAGGGCCGGGGCTTGCTGCAAGCCATTGGAGCGTTCCCGTCGCCCTTGGGGTGTTGTATCTTGGCGTTGTATCGACAGCGGGGGCATTTTTTCTTTGGAACAAAGGGGGGGCTGACCCAAAACGCGAATGCGTTTTGGGATCAGCCCCCACTTTTTTGCCTCAAATATAGAAGAATCGCCCTTTTTTCTGGTAGAATAGAGTCACCAAAACCACTACCACCGAAAGAAGGGCGA
>NZ_SDLD01000043.1:0-23794 GCF_013096875.1 Geobacillus sp. DSP4a
TGAGTGTCTTATGCTCTAGCGGCGAAGTGGACACGCCTCAAAGAATAAGGATTGCTTGAAGCAGTCAAACTTCTTTGGAAGCCTCCACTTCAAATTTTCGCTAGAAAATTAAGTGGGGGTAGTTCACCCGGTTTTCTGAAGAGGATGAGGTCATCACTGGCATTGTGATTATGGACTACAAGAAGCGGGATATTGAGCGTATAAAGAAGTTGATACCGGTGAATATTAATTTTCATATGATTAACGAACAAATCCATTAGTTTTGGTCGATTTTGCCTCTGCTATGGGCTCAACGATGTCGTCCTTCGCTATTTCAATGCCGCTGGGGCGCACGAGTCGGGGGGAATTGGCGAAGACCTCACATTTCGCACCCTCTCGACAAAGAAGCAGGTGTCAACCGCTCTGTCGCAGGGCGGTTGTTTTCAAGCAAATCTCCCACCTTTTCGCGGTTGCGCAGGTGGGAGAAGGGTCAAATGTATTTGATCATGGCTGTTTCATCGCAACAGTCCAGCTTGGGGCAATTGACACAGTCAATCCACACTTTTTCAGGCAACGTTGCTTTTTCGGCGATTTCAAATCCGCATTTTCGAAAAAACTCAACTTGGTAAGTGAAGGAGATTAACCGCTTCACCCCGAGTCTTGCCGCTTCGTTCGCAATATGGTCGACGAGCATGCGGCCGATTCCTTTCCCCATATGGTCAGGCGATACGACTAACGAACGGACTTCCCCAAGATCGTGCCCTAGGATATGCAACCCAGCGACTCCAACGATTTGGTTGTCTTCCCTTGCCACATACATGCATTGCAAGTGCTGGTAGATGGATAACAACGAACGGGGCAAAACCAAGCCTTTTTCCGCATAGTGTTGAATTAATGCGTGCATTTCCTTTACATCGCTGGTGACTGCGTGGTCGATTTGCATCGGGTTCCCTCACTATCGTATGATTATAGATTTTCTTTTTATAAATATACGATATTTTGTGTTTATATTCAATCGCGAATTTGCTGAGGCTGCCCGGTGCCGCATTTCTTTGCAAGCGAACCCTAGGTGAATGGTTGCGCTTTTTGGTTCAGGCGGGTATGCAGTTTCCACTCTCTTTTTCGCTGCCCCCCTCTTTTTGGCTGTCTTCCACCTCCCCTTTTGATCGCGTTGTCCGCTTTTTTTGCCCTTCTTCTAGAACGTGTCATTGCTGTTTGTCCGGTTGAAGTGTCGAACAGCTGTTTCGTCAAGCATCCAACGCTCATTTTCCTTCATGGAATGCCCGTATCCGTCCCAACGCTTGGCGAGCGCCATGCCGTTTCCATTGTCATAGGTTTTGATGAATTCGTGGAATAAAAAGGGTTTTTTGAGGGTATATAGAATTAGTTATAAATGGCATGAATTTCTTTTCACTTTTCATGGCCGATTGCGCTGCGGTGCACTGGAAAAGGCCGACGTTTGGGGTGAAATGAACAGAAAGTCTTCAGCGGGAAGGAAGGGCATAAGGTTGATGATGGGGGAAGCAATATCAGCTGGAAATGATTTTGCATGGGCGAGGCAATCCCGTTAACTGGACGCAGAAGCAAGTCAATGTTTACCTGAAAAACGCCGCTGGCAAGAGGGGATGCCCACGATAAACGACTGTAACGAAACGGGTAATGAGTACATACCCGAACCCATCAATCAAGGCCAAAGGTCCGAGACAGATGCGGTCGTCTTATGACTGGACATGTTTCTTCAGCGCACGGCGGTGTGTATCAACGGATAAAGGGAGGAGAAAGACGTGAAGGAAGAAATAGTGCCGGTAAAAATCCATCATACATTGGCAGAGGGAAAAGACTACTATGAAGCGATACGTGGAAACTGGCTGATAAACGAACGGAGATTCCCGTATATCCAGTATGTAGTAGGGATCAATCATGGAAAAATCGTTTGTGCTTTTCGTCCTGAAAAATGGGAAACTATCGAGGAAAAAGGGCAGAAAAAAAGGCGGTTTGAGGGCGTAGAGGCTCCCGTAGAAGTTCTGCAGAAGTTGCGACGGAAGGAAAGTGAAATAGCGAGGAGATTCAAGGGACAGAATCCCGTCAGGTATCTTTCTTTGGACGAACTGGAGAAAATGTAAACCGCACTTCAACAGCGGGCATCTTTGTTTATGGCTGAATATTTTTGCATGGTTGATCCTAGGCATAACGGCGGTGTGGCGAAATAAGATGTACATCGTGAGGGGGATTTTGGTTAACAGGGGACAGAGTCGGACGCCAAGGTGATGCATAAGGAACGAAAGCGCTAGGGACGGTGGGATTTGGCTGACGGGCATACAGACTAGTGGAATTAGGCCGGGGTGAGGAGAGGGCACAACACGGTGCGGAGATGGAAGGCAGCGCTGGCCTGTCGAGGAGGGAAGTCAGCTGCCAGGAACATGCCTCAGAGCGACACCGCGCGGGAAGATGGGGGGAAGGCTCGATGGAACAAGGGGAACAGATGCCATGGCTGCTAGACAGCAGACACGTCGAGATGGAATGTTTGAAAGAGATTGTGAAAAGCCTTAGCTACACAAAAGAGAAGTTGTTGGAGATCATCATCAACCCCGGAAATTACGACGAAGAGACGGTCCAAAGAGCGTGGGATCATTTGAACATGATCGACGAAGGACTATTGGCGAGGAAAGACGGGCTTCTTTCGGCGGAAATCCATCGTTCGCTCATAGAGATTAAAAAGAAGTTGAAAAAGATGAAGCGGCAGTGTGATAAACGGGAACGGCCACTGTCGCAAGACCGTGGCGACGGGGAATGAAGATGTCATCTCACTTGGCGCTTCTTTTTGAAAAGCTTGGTGGAGCGAATGGTTAGAAAGGAGGGGGCGCGTCTACATAACCGTTGTCATCTTGCTCGATGGTGGCGAAGGGGAGTGATTGTTCTGAGAGGATGTAGAATACATAACTTAGGAAAAAAGACTTGGTTCTATAATCCTATTTATGGACAACATGTCTGTGAACGAGCAAGGATTGGGATTTAGACTGAATCGTTTATCCTGAGTCGCTATTCTTAAAAATATTTATGGAAGGGGAAGGATTAATAGGAAAAGTGTAGAAATGAAAAATAAATATTAGCGGAAGATGGGGGTGGGAAAGGAGAGTGGCGGATGGTCGGAGATGTGGCACATGGTGTGGCACAACGGGAACATAGACGTGAACTTGACCGGGGAACAGGGCGGCGGCTATGAGCGGACGAGTCCGGACGGGAATCTGGAGAACAACTTCACGTCGGCCTGAAGACCTTTGGGGAGTGCGGTGCGTAACCGCGATGGATCGCAATCGATAGTTTTGACGATTGAGGCCGTTCACACATAGGGAAGGGGGGAGTCTGCAGGGTGTTGGATCGAATCAAAGGCGGACTGTTTGGGGTGGCGATCGGGGATGCGCTTGGGGCGACGACGGAGTTTATGAGCGCTGATGACGTCCGCCGTAAGTATGGAAAGGTGACGGACATCATTGGCGGCGGTTTCCTTGACTTGAAGCCCGGGGAAGTAACGGACGATACGGCGATGACGATCGCGGTAGCGCGGGGGATCATTCGCGATCCGACATGCCCGATTCATGACATTGGCGAGGAGTTTTTGCGGTGGTACGAGACCGACCCGCCCGATGTCGGCATCATCATCCGCACGGTGTTGAGGCGGTATCAGGGCGACTGGTTTGCGGCCGCGGTGCAGGCTTGCGAGGAGTTAGGGGGAAGATGTGCAGGCAATGGATCGCTGATGCGCTGTTTGCCGATCGCATTGGCGTATGCGGACCAAGAGAAGATGGAAGAAATAACGGCTTTGCATTCCCGCATGACGCATGCGGACGAACGGGCGACGGAGGCGTGCCTGATTTACAACCGCATCGCCTTTCGGGTGCTTCAAGGGGAGCCGCTCGCCAAGGCGATTCGGAAAGAAGTGGAGCACACCCGCTATGAGCCGCTGCTTATGGTGACGCCTGCCTATCCTCCTGACGGGTATGTCGTCCATACGATGGGGTGGGTGTTGCATTGGCTGCTTCGTTGTGAATCGTTTGAAGATGTCGTCATTTCGGCCGCGAATATGGGTGGGGACAGCGATACGATCGCAGCCATTGCGGGAGGGCTGAAAGGGCTTGAAGTCGGATACAGCCAGCTGCCGAAGCGGTTTGTGGAAACGATCGGTTGCGCTGATGAACTGGAAAAACTGGCGGTGCAACTGGCCGATGTGCGAAGTTCGTTTGGATCGGAAGCTGTGCAGGGGTAGGGGGACGGAAAAAGGCACTTGTTATCGTTGGGGAGAGGGCATGAAAAGAGCCGCGCGGTTGCGGCTCTTTTGTGCTGCCTATTTGTCCATTTCCTTTGCAAGGTCGGCGACTTCGGCGACGGTCAGGCCGGTTCGTTTGGCGATCTCGTGAATGGGAAGAACATCAAGCAAATTTTTGGCGATTTCGATGGCCTTCCGTTTTTCCGTTTGCTTGATCGCCTGCTCCTTTTCTTGCATGACTCTTTGCACTGCTTGTTCTTTTTCTTGTATCGCTCTTTGCACTGCTTGTTCTTTTTCTTGTATCGCTCTTTGCACTGCTTGTTCTTTTTCCTGCATCACTTTCTTCAACATTTCTTCTCTTTCTTGTTCAAGTTCTTCGACTAACAGGCGAAACACTTTGTTCATTTTGATCCACTCCTTTACTTTTTCGGCGTATGACCGGTCGATGAATTTGTCTGTGGCGGTCAGGACGCCGGCGATGATGTGCAGCTGTTTCGGTTCGTCGTCGATCGTTTTCGCCAGTTCGATCGTTTTTTCGATCATCGTTTGCCGGTCGAAGCGGGTGTGCATGAGCGGAACGAGGATGAGTTTCATCGTTTCTTCCGGAGTGAGCGGTTCGCCGTTGTGGACTTTTTCTTCAATGGCATGGAAAATGGCATCGCCGTTGAATTCGCCAAGCAGCACTGCTTTGGATGAAAGAAGCACGTCGCCGGCGTCAAGCTGTTCGCGGGCGCTCGTGACATCGCTTGTGTAGATCACAACGATGCGAATCGGGCGGATTCGTTTGTCCTGTTGATAGTATGTGTGAAGGATGCGGCAGGCATAATCGAGATACTTCAAATGATTGTCGAGAAACCGTTCGTTGCTTTCGTACTCCAGAAGCAAAATGGAATCGTCTTCGAGAAGAAACACGGTGTCGGCGCGCCGTTCGTCCGCCCGTACAGACGGAAATTCGGTTGGCAGCACTGCTTTGATCCGCGGGAGTCCGTGAAGTCCGTACACATCGAGGGCTTGGTTTTGGTACAATGCGCTGAGTGATTTGAACAAAATGTCTTTGGCGTGATGCGAGATCCCGCCCGGCATCGTCTCCACTCCATTCGCTTTTTATCTCAATTATACTACTTGCCCGACCGATTGTCAGCTGCCATCGTGAGCGGGAACACGGTGTTCGTTCGGTGGGAGCGCATGGCATCTCCTTGAAACAGAAAACAGGTTGCGACCCGGAACAGATGAATGAATGGCGCTGTTTTGCCCTCACGGCCGAATAAACACTTCCGTTCCGTTCGGAACGATGGAGGCGAGCTCGAGCACGTCTTTGTTGTGCATGCGGATGCAGCCTCTCGATACGTATTGGCCGATCGAAGACGGGTCGTTTGTGCCGTGGATGCCGTAATGGAGTTTGGATAAGCTTAACCACATCGCGCCGAACGGCCCGCCTGGGTTCGGCTGGCGGTTGACGATGACAAAGTCGCCGACGGGGGTGGCGGTGACCATTTTCCCGACGCCGACGGGATACGTGCGGATCGTCCGCCCTTGGTGTTTTAACGTCAGCTGGCGGCGGCTGATCGAAATGTGGATCGTGTACGGAATCGATCCTTTCGGCGGAAGGTGGGGGATGACGATCCCTTGGCCAGGGAAGATGACGGACGCGGCGGTCAACCCATTGGCGCGAAGGAGCGCCTCAACAGATGTGCGGTAGTCGCGGGCGATGGAAGCGATCGTTTCCCCACGTTTGACGATATGTGCGTACATGGCAGTTCGCTCCTTTTTTCGCTGGATGGAGAAACCAGCTCCGATTGATGATACATTAGTGTATGAGAAGATTCGGATGAGGTTGCTGCATAGGAAGAGAGTCTCATGTGCATGGCATGGGAATACGGTGCGGCTGCCAGGCGCATGAACGCGCTGTGCGTTAGTCTATACTTGACAGGGAGCGCTGCCTAACGGTGTTTCTTGTCAAAACGTGTAGGGGAAAAGGAGGATGGCGCGAATGAGAACGTTTGTCCTAAAACCAGAGGAAGGACAGGAGGTTGATGATGAGCTGTATGCCGAGCTTTCCCCTGTCCCGCTTGAGATCATGGACGGTGATCTCTCTTTTACGAAAGAGGAGCGGGAAAACTTGCTTAAGCTGTTGATATACAATGTCGGCATGAATCGGACGCTTGAGATCATCGAGGAATGGAAGGAGCGGTGAAAGCGGCGCCCGGTCGATATCGGGGCCGCGTCGATGTTGGGGTTACGGGCGGTAAGGGAACAAAATGCTCTTTTCCCCTTTTTCTGTGGCGACGAAGACGTCTTGGTGGATCTCGAACACGCCAAAGACGCTATGGAATGTCTGAATGACGCGGACGCGATACACGTCGTGAAGCGGTTTGTTCTCATCAGACATCGACCATGACGACAGGTTTTCCACCTCATCGATGCGGTAGTCAAACGTCTCGACGCCGAAGTCTTGCATAAAGACGTGGGCACGGCGCTGGATGTAGACGTCTTTTGGGAATTTCTTTTTCATGAGCGGGTGAAACAGCTCCCAAGAGCTGCCAAAATCCCCTGCCTGCTCGTAGCGGTAAAACGTGTCAACGATTTCCTTTGCCTCGTTCCGTTCGTTCGAAAGAAACAGGGTCAAAATCGCCACCAACACGGCGGCGGTGAGAACCGCCACCCCAGTCTTGGCTCGGATCGTTTTTTGGCGGTAGCGTGGGAACATGGGGTCTTCTCTCCTCTCTGTTATACCATATGCACGATGGGCGGCGGATATGGGCAGGGAAAGGGCGGAAGCGCCGTGGCATGTGTCACAGGATAGACATTACGGCCGCATTTTTTAGTCAAAAAGTTCATCAGAGTGTAGTAAAATGGATGGCAGAAGTTGTTGGAAATGATGCACTAGCGTGAGAAACGGTGGTTTGTCCTATTTGGAGGCGGGTGAAAAGGCGGAGCGTTTAGGGCTCCGTTTTTCCTTTGCCGTTCCGCTGAAAACAGAGATGCAGGAGAGGTAGAGAGCGATGCGGAAATCATTTATTTATGCGCTGTTGGTCGCCATTATGGTTGCTTGGGGCTTGAACGTGACGGCGTTGAAAATTCTTGTGGAGCATTTTTCGCCCGTCGCGTTGACAGCGCTGCGCATTCTAACGGCCGGGTTGGTCGTGCTTTTGTTTTTATGGGGGATCGGCAAGCTGGAACGAGTCAGTTGGAAGGAGGCGAAACAGATTGGCGTGGCCGCCTTGTTCAGCGTCGTGGCCCATCACTTCTTTTTAGCGTTGGGAATTGCGAGGACGACAGCGGTGAATGCGGGTCTTGTGCTAGGGCTTGTGCCGCTTGTGACGGCGCTGTTGGCGATCGTGTTTTTAGGCCAGCGGCCGACGTTGTTTCGGCTGCTTGGCATCGCGCTCGGGTTTTTTGGCGTCGTGTTTGTTGTGGCGAGCGGCGACGGGGGCCTTGGCCATTTGTCCATTGGGGATGTGTACATCTTTTTGGCCGTCTTGGCGCAAGGGATCAGCTTCATTATGATCAAAAAGGCGACGGTCGAGGCGCGGGTGATGACAGGGTGGATGCTCGTCTTCGGGTCGCTTTGGCTGTTTGTCTTAAGCCTCGTGCTCGAGCCGAGCGGCCTATCGAGTTTGAAAGAGGGTACGTTGCCGCTTTGGCTCATTTTCCTTGCTTCGGCGGTCGTCGCGACGGCGCTTGGCCATATGTTTTACAATCAGGCCGTGCAGCACCTCGGGCCCGCGGAGTCGGCGGTGTTCATCAATCTCAATCCATTTTTTTCGCTTCTTGGGGCGCATTGGCTGCTGGGCGAGCCGATTTCGCCGATGCAGCTGGCTGGTTTTCTTTTCATCGTCGTGGGCGTGTTGTTCGGCAGCGGGGGGATGGATGATGTGGTCGCCCGTTTCCGCCGGGCGAAAGTGGCGGCTGGGGGAAGGAAGGCGGGGATGTAGCCGCCTTGGCATCCCCTGCTTTTCGGCCTTGCGTGCAAGTGGCGGAACATTTATAGTTCCAGGAATAAGGGATTCACATTGCGGTTGGCGTCTTGGCTGTCTCTTCTTGAAAAGGGACGGCCATTTTTGTGCCATCGGCAGGATTTTGCTTGATGATGTCGAAAAAGAGAATACGAAACGTATTCGTGTGAGGTGAATGTATGGCGATCGATCACGACCGGTTGTTCAAGGAGTTGTTGCAGACGTTTTTTGAGGAATTTGTGCTTCTCTTCTTTCCGGATATGCACGAGCATATTGATTTCAACCATTTGTCGTTTTTGTCCGAAGAGCTGTTTACGGACGTAACGGCTGGGGAGAAGTACCGCGTTGACCTGCTCGTCGAGACGAAGTTCAAAGGAAAAGACGGATTGATCATTGTTCACGTAGAAAACCAAGCGTACGTTCAATCGTCATTTCCAGAAAGAATGTTTCTTTACTTCAGCCGCTTGTTTGAAAAATACCGCACTCCGATCATTCCGATTGCCGTCTTCAGCTATGATGCCATCCGAGATGAACCCTCTTCGTTCACGCTCTCCTTTCCGTTTGGCGATGTGCTTGACTTTCGCTTTTTCCATGTGGAGTTGCGCAAGCAAAACTGGCGCCAATTCATCCGCACCGACAACCCGGTGGCGGCTGCGCTGCTTAGCAAAATGGGGTATACTGAAAGTGAACGAGTGGAACTGAAAAAGCAATTTTTGCGCATGTTGGTGCGTCTCGAGCTAGACGAGGCAAGACAGCGTCTGTTGATGGGCTTTTTTGAAACGTATGTGAAGCTGTCCGATGAAGAAGAACAACAGCTTCGAAGCGAGGTGGAACAAATGGAGACGAAAGAAAAAGAACGCGTGCTGGAATTGATCATCTCATATGAGCAAAAGGGAAAAATTCGAGGTCGGGAGGAAGGACGCAAAGAGGGAGCAGAACAAGAAAAACGGCACATCGCGCGACGAATGTTGCGGAAAGGGTTTGAGGTGCAAACGATTCACGAACTGACCGGATTGTCTGTGGCGGAGATTGAGGAAATGAAACAAAGCGGCTTCAAGTGAATGGAAATCAAACAGGCGGGGCGAAAGGCCAGCCCCGCCCTAGCGCGTTGGTTTTGTTGCTGTGGATTCCCGTTTGATCAGTTTCGAAATTGTTGACCCATTTTCGAAATACGAAAGGCAGGGGTGACGATGCACCTTTACCGCTATGAAGAAAACCCGCTCATTACGCCGAACGATGTGCCGCCGTATCACGACGGGTTTGAAGTGATCGGGGCGTTTAACGCCGGGGTGGCGATGTTCCAAGGGGAGGTGTTGCTGCTGCTTCGGGTGGCGGAGCGCCCCGTGTCGGATGACCCGAATATCGTGAAAGCGCCGGTATGGAATCCAGAGACGGGGAAGGTCGAGGTTTACGAATTTCGCCAAGACGATCCGCGCTACGATTTTTCCGATCCGCGGGTGATTAAAGAGGCGGGGACGGAGCGATTCGCTTACTTGACGTCGCTTTCGTATTTGCGCCTCGCCCGCAGTCGGGACGGGCGGCGGTTTGTGATCGATGACCGTCCGTTTGTCTATCCGTCGAATGAGCTCGAGACGTTTGGCATTGAAGACCCGCGCATTACGTACATTGACGGCACGTATTACATTTATTTCAGCGCCGTGTCGCCAAAAGGAGTCGGCGAGGCGATGGTGTCGACGAACGACTTCCAGACGGTGACGCATCACGGCATGATTTTCGCGCCGGAAAACAAAGATGTGCTCATTTTTCCGGAGAAGATCAATGGGAAGTATTACGCCCTTCACCGCCCGGTGCCAAGAAGCAACGGCCGCCCTGAGGTGTGGATTGCCGAGTCAGAGAATCTGCTTCATTGGGGGAATCATCGCTTTTTGTTCGGCCTACGCGAAGGGAAGTGGGACAGCGCCCGCATCGGCGGCGGAGCGGTGCCGATCAAAACGGAGCACGGCTGGCTTGAGTTGTACCACGGGGCGTCGGATGACCACCGCTATTGCATGGGGGCGGTGCTGCTCGATTTGAACGACCCATCCAAAGTTATCGCCCGCTCGGAGCAGCCGCTTGTCGAGCCGGAAGCGGATTATGAGGTGAACGGCTTTTTCGGCCGTGTCGTGTTTTCATGCGGGGCGATTGTCGATGGCGATATCGTAAAAATGTATTATGGCGCCGCGGATACGTCGATGGCGTGCGTCGAGCTGAAGCTTAGCGAGATTTTGGCTTCGCTTGGTAAGGGATGAAAAAGAAAACCCACACATTGGAGCATGGACAGAAACGCCTAAACAGATTAGGCGTTTCTTTTTTTGTGGGGCTGATCGTGACAATGGTGTATTGCTCTCTCTTTCTGTTTAAAAAGAATCGAAACAAATTTCTTTTCGGCTAAGAAGATTTGATATAATGGAAAACAACATTGATTGATCGTACGTATAAATACTGAGCAGGATCAGTGTGAGGAAGCCGTTCCTGCGCTGGCCGAGGCAATGGTGGGTGAATGGCCACGTGGCAATCAAACGTTCATTATGGTTGAAGCTGTCAACGATTCAATTGATCATTCTGTTTTATTTGGCGGCCGTCGCGGTGTCGACGGTGCTGTTATGGCTGCCGATTGTGCATCAGCCGGGAGTGGAGCTTCACTGGATTGATGCGCTGTTTACGGCGGCGAGCGCCATTAGTGTGACCGGGTTGACGGTTGTGTCGATTCCGGAGACGTTTAATACGTTTGGGATTGTTTTGTTGATTGTGATGATGCAGGTGGGCGGCGTAGGGTTAATGATGCTTAGTACGTTCATTTGGCTGTTAGTTGGCAAAAAAATCGGGTTTCGTGAGCGGCAGCTGATCATGACCGATCAAAACCGTCTTGCGCTCTCAGGGCTCGTGAAGCTCACGCGGGACATCTTTTTCTTGATTCTGGCCATTGAAGCGGTCGGTGCGCTGTTCCTTTGTTTTGCGGCGGTTCTTGCGCTTTCCGTCTCGGAATCGTCGCTTCCTGTCGTTATGCTTTTGTTTGAAGTATGTTCAGCGTTTGGGACGACCGGGCTGTCGCTCGGCATTACCTCTGAGCTCAGCCCGTTTGGCAAGCTGGTGTTGGTGATCGTCATGTTCATCGGCCGGGTCGGCATCATTTCGTTTTTATGGCTCGTCCGCGGCCGAGCGGTGAAAGATAGCTACCATTACCCGAAAGAACGAGTCATTATCGGCTAGAAGAGGGGGACGGAATCATGAAAAAAGTGCGCAAAGCGATCATTCCGGCAGCGGGCCTTGGGACGCGGTTTTTGCCGGCGACAAAGGCCATGCCGAAGGAGATGCTTCCGATTGTCGATAAGCCGACGATTCAATATATTGTTGAAGAGGCGATGGCATCAGGCATTGAGGACATCATCATCGTCACCGGGAAAGGGAAGCGGGCGATTGAAGACCATTTTGACTACGCGTTTGAGCTCGAGCAGCTGCTGAAGCAAAAAGGAAAATTGGACTTGCTTGAGAAAGTAAAAGAGCCATCAAAAGTGGACATCCACTACATTCGCCAAAAAGAGCCGAAAGGGCTGGGGCATGCCGTTTGGTGCGCGCGCAATTTCATCGGAGACGAGCCGTTTGCGGTGTTGTTGGGCGATGATATCGTCCAAGCGGAAAAACCTTGTTTAAAACAGCTCATTGAGCAGTATGAACAAACGTTCAGCTCGGTGATCGGCGTCAAGCGCGTGCCGGAGGAAGAGACGCACCGTTACGGGATCATCGACCCGCTCGAGCAGAAGGGACGGCGCTACCAAGTGCGCCGCTTTGTCGAAAAACCCGCTCCGGGCACAGCGCCGTCGAACCTCGCGATCGTCGGGCGGTACGTGTTGACGCCGGAAATTTTCTTGTTTTTGGAGAAGCAGGAGGTCGGCGCAGGTGGGGAGATTCAGCTCACCGATGCGATCGGGCGGCTGAATGAAATTCAGCGTGTCTTTGCCTACGAGTTTGAAGGAAAACGGTACGATGTCGGGGAGAAGCTTGGCTTTATCGAAACGACGATTGAGTTTGCCTTGCAAAACGAGGAGCTGCGCGATGACTTGCTTTCGTTTTTGGAGCAGATTGTGGCGAAGGAGAAGCGGTGAGGACAAGCGGCGAAATGGGGGTGCATGCCAAACGCGGCTTGCCAAAAATAGGCGCGCGATCTGCATGAATGGCGAACCGTTTGGTGGCGGGATGTTGGTGATCATCTAGGCTGGACCGCAACATCTGCTTGTACGGTGAACCGTGTGCTCTGACGCATGGCGGCCTTACAAGTCGGAGCAGCACGGAAAAAACGATTGCCCGGCATGTGTTCGTTCTGTGAAATTTTTGTCGAAATGTTCGTGTTGTTCCGTGAAAATGGGACGGTTACAATGAAATTAGAACAAATGTTCTTTGTTGGATTCGTTTCCATATAAAAGGGGAGGGCAGGTGAACTCGGTATGATTCAAGCGTTTGAGGTTGAACATTTCGAAAACATTTGGTGCATTCAATTGGACGAGCTAAAGAGCATCAATTTGTTTAGTGGGAAAAACAATGTTTGGAAAACGACGATTTCAAGTTCTGGGTGTATTTTTTCTCAAGATCATTAACACGCGGGGTGATCATATAGACTGAAAATGGCCGCAAGAGGAGGGTAGGTATGGCTCGCATTCGCATTGAGCATTTTGGGCCAGTGGGGCTGTTTGATGAGGAGATTACCGATGTAACGATTTTGATTGGTCCTCAAGCGAGCGGAAAAAGTACGATTAGCAAACTGATTTTTTTCTTCCGCTCTATTCCGGATGAATGGGTAAATTATTTGCTTTCGTCCCGACAAACGGATGAGCACAGCCCGTTTTTTGAGTTCAATAAATATCTTAGGAGAAAATTTGTCGGCTACTTTGGAACGACAAAACATATGAGACCGTTCCACATTCGTTATGAATATAGTGACGGAAAATTTGTGAGTCTTGACTTAAAAGATGGTTATGTGCAAATCCACTTTAGCGATTCCTTGAAAAAGGGGATTTTAGAGACGTTCAAGCACGTTATTCAGTTGAAAAAAGAGACGCAATATCAAGAGCGGCTGTTGACTGATTTTTGGAATGTCTCATCTTGGAAAGCGCGGCAACAAAGTGTTGTAGAAACAATTAAAACGTCTATTGATGAAGTATTTGGCGATTCGAAAACATCGATCTTCATTCCGGCAGGCAGAAGTTTAGTCGCGACGTTGTCCGATCAGCTGCAAGATATTAACCCACGGCAACTCGATGTCTTGACAGAACAGTTTATCGAACGAATTAACTTGCTAAAGAAGGCGTTTTCGCAATCGTTTGAGGAAATTGTCGAGGATCGGAAAAAATTTTCGACAGAGAAAATTGACTTTGAGGCGATTCGGTTTGCCATTGATATTATTGAGCGGGTGATGAAAGGAAAGTACATGTTCTCTGACCAGGGAGAAAAAATCTTTTTTAATGAAAGAGAGTATACAAAGCTAAAATTTTCATCCTCAGGGCAACAAGAAGTAGTGTGGATTTTGTTGCTTATATTCACGGTTATTTTGGAACGGCGACGAGTGTTTATGGTGATTGAGGAGCCTGAGGCTCACTTGTACCCGAGCGCGCAAAAAGAAATGGTCGCCTTGTTTGCATTATTGCTAAATGCGACGGATAATACGCTAGTGATTACGACTCATAGCCCATATATTTTATCCGCTTTCAATATTTATTTGTACGCGGCTAAGATTGGAGAAAAGCTAGATCGACGCGCCGAGCCGATTGTGGACCGAAAGCTGCGCCTTTCTCCGGAGCGGTTAAAGGCCTACATGCTAGAGAGCGAGGGAGGGAGATTCCGCTACCGAAGCATTATCGATGATGAATTACGGTTAATCCAGGCCGAAGCGATCGATGAAGCATCGTCTGCCATCAACCGTGTTCTGGATGAGCTTATGGAGGCGGAGGAAGAGGGGGAATAAACATGGCGGTTGTAGGTTGGGAAAGTTGTTTACACTATTGCGACCGTCGAAAATTAGCGGTTGTTAAGGAAAAAGGGAGAGAGATTCGTTTTGTCAACAAAGGGGAAAAGAGGGTGGCTTTATACCGTGTAGACGGTTGTTTGATTCAAGAGGGGGTAAAATGCGACTTTTTATTTTTGGTGATCGAAGGGGAGCAGGCATTTTTCATCGAATTAAAAGGGTCTGATCTCGTGGAAGCGGTGCGGCAAATCATGCGGACAGTTGAACAATTAGGCAAGAAGTTGTCTGGATACCGGTTTGAAGGACGAATTATCATGACGCGAGTGAGAACACCTAATGTAAAATCGACCGATAGGATCAAGCTGGAAAAAATGTTGAGGAGAACGGGCGGTTCGTTAGCGGTGAAAGTGAACTGGGACGAGGTAGAGGTGTAAAGGAAAGTAGGGAAACGGACCTGTGTTCCAAACAAAGCAAATTGATATTCCAGTGGAACGGGATGACGGCATCCGCATTCTCGCCGACCGCCTTTGGCCGCGGTGTCAAAGGTCGAAGCGTGCCGTGACCGCTGGTGAAAGAGACTGCCTTCCAGCAATGGTTTGGCCATCGGCCGGAGCGGTTTGCCGAGTTTACGAGAACGTATGAACAGGAGGACTGATACGACGAAGCAAGTGCTCGTTACGGAGCTGCTTTCGCTTTCCGGAACGGCGATGTTGCTTTATGCCGCCAAAGACGAGCAGCATCACCATGCCGTTGTTCTTAGGGAGTTTTTGCGCAACATCGCTAAGGAGGGGTTCGGATGATTCGCGCCATGGTCGGCGATCTGACCAAAGTGGAAGGAGTCGAGTACATTTGCAATGCCGCCAACGGCATCGGGCCGATGGGCGGCGGCGTGGCAGCGGCGATCCGTCGGGCGGGGGGACGTGTGATCGAGGAGGAAGCGATCCGCGTCTGTCAAGCGCAAGACCCTAAGCCCGGCGATTTGTACGTGACAGGAGCAGGCTCGCTGCCGTTTCGCGGGGTCCTTCACTTAGTGACGATGAAGCAGCCTGCAGGGGCGACGTCGTATGACATCGTTCGGGCGTGTCTCGAGCGGCTCGTCGCGCACTGTCGGGAGAACGGAATCAAGAAGGTGGCGTTGCCAGCGCTAGGGACAGGCGTCGGAAGGCTTGACAAAGAAAACGTGGCGCAGTTGTTTGTCGAGGTGTTGGGTCCGGTCGAGGATGTGGAGTTTGTGGTGGTGGATATTGATCAAGCATTCATCCGTTTTGTCCAACAGCGCCAATAAAGGGAGAAAAGGGGCCTTGACTTCGTCTTGGCCCTGCTTTTTTGGCAATGAATAACGTGTTTCCTTCTTTCTCATATCATATTATAATAAGAACACACGAATGAATGAGTTTCATTGACTTTCTCATCCGGCCGACAGGAGGTGGCATCATCGTTGATGTCCGAATGACGAAGCCGGTGTGAAAAGGAAGTGACGGTTTCCTGTTCGAACCGCGATCAGGAAAAACAGCCAAAAATGCCAATGTGGGCGTTTTGGGCACCATCCGGAGGGATGAATCATGTTATTCTCATTGCCAACATTAAAGACATGTCAAGTGTTAGTAGACGAATTTCGTTCGGCCCCACAGCCGTTTGAGCCGGAAAAGCTTCGCTTTGCGGGTGTCGGGGACCGGGACGTTTATAATATTTCCGCACCGTTTGTGGATGAAGGAGAATGGGTGATCGCTGGGCGCGTCGAGGCGCGCGACAGCGAGCAATCGGAAGTGTACTTTTTCGTCGAGCGCGACGGCGTCTGGGTTCCTCGTGACGGGGCGCCGGTGTTCGCCTTGCAGGATCCGTTTGTGGCGCGCATTCACGGTCAGTTGGTGTTCGGCGGCGTGGAGACGTTTCCGCATCCGGTGTTTGACGGCGAGCTGAGCTGGCGGACGGTCTTTTACCGCGGCCGCAATATCTGCAGTTTGAAAAAGTTCGCCGAAGGGCCGGACGGAATGAAAGACATCCGCCTTGTCGAGCTGAAAGATGGCTCGATCGGCGTGTTCACCCGGCCGCAAGGGGAAAAAGGCGGACGCGGGAAAATCGGGTTCACCCGCATTTTCTCGCTCGATGAGTTGACGCCGGACGTGATTGACGCCGCGCCGATTTTGGACGCCCAATTTACGGATGAAGAATGGGGCGGCGTGAATGAGGCGCATTTGTTGGCGAACGGGCTTGTGGGGGCGCTTGGCCATATCGCTTGCTTTGACGAGCACGGCAACCGCCATTACTACCCGATGGTGTTCGTGTTGAACCCGGAGACGATGGAGCGTTCAGAGCTGGAATTGCTTGCGCTTCGCTCCCACTTTTTGGATGGTCCGGCGAAACGGCCGGATTTGGCGAACGTTGTCTTTAGCGGCGGACTCATCCGCAAAGGCGACGGCACGGCTGAGCTGTACGCCGGCGTCGGCGACGCCGAGGCGCAAAAAATTTCGCTCATCGACCCGTTTGCGAAATACGAAGCGCAAGAGCTTGATCGGATGTATGCTTCCGTTTAGGGAAAAGGACCGGCGCCGTCCCACCTTCTTTTGATGAGAGGGGGGCGGCCGGCCTTTTTTCGTTTTGGCCGGTAATGGGCGATGGTTCCCGATTTGACGGTCATTTGCGGTGAGAAAGAGTTGGATGGAACGAAGTACATTGAGGTTCCGCCGCTGATTGTCGAGATTTTAAGTCCGTGGAACCAGGCGCATGATCTTGTCGCAACGTTCAATTTGTACATGGCGTGCGGCGTTCACGAATGCGGGATTGTCAATCCGATGAAGCCAGCTGTGACGGGATACCGGCTCAATGAGGAACGGCTATATGAGCAGGCGGATGTTCAAGTGAAAACGGGAACGGTTCGCTCCGTTCATGTTCCCGGGCTTGAAATCGACATGACGGAATGGTTTCGTTGACAAGAGGACGTTAAAAGCGGACAGCGTGGGACGAATCCCACGCTGTTTTCATGAAAAGGCACGCGTCTTGACGGGGCATGTTCATGCCCGGGCGGGAGGGCAAAACGTCGCCCACGGAATTTTTTCATGAAAATGCGCGTGCCTAAACTCATCATTTTCATGCCGGGGAAGGACAAAAACGTGCTCATGGAGCTTTTTGTTTGTCCAATGGAGTCGGGGCGGCGCTCATCAGCCGCGTGGTGTCCCTTTCCCGTTGCGTTTGCCGTTTTTCGTGCTCGTTCAGCTTTTCTTCCATCCGCTTCAGCAGCTTTTCCCACGGGTTTTCCGCCGTTTTTTTCTTGCGCTTTCGTTTTTCTTCCGCCATGCTCAAGCGCCTCCTTTCGCTGCAGCCGATAAGGCGAGCAAGTCGCGCAGTTCGTCATCGGACAGTTCGGTGATCCATGCCTCGCCTTCGGTGATGATGTCGGCGAGCGCTTGTTTTTGTTCGAGCATCTCGTCGATTTTTTCTTCGATTGTCCCGACGGTGATCAATTTATGGACGTGGACGAATTTCGTCTGTCCGATGCGGTAGGCGCGGTCGGTCGCCTGGTTTTCCACCGCCGGGTTCCACCAACGGTCGAAATGGATGACGTGGTTGGCCGCTGTTAAGTTGAGCCCGGTGCCGCCTGCTTTGAGCGACAAAAGGAAAATCGGCGCTTTTCGTGCTTGAAACTCCTCGACCATTCGATCGCGCGTTTGTTTCGGGACGCCTCCGTGCAAAAACAACACCCGCTCATCAAACAGGTCGGAAAGCAGCTGTTGGATCATCTCGCCCATTCGCACGTATTGCGTGAAGATGAGGCACGATTCGTCGTTGGCGCGAATTTGCTCGATCAGTTCGATGAGCTTTTCGAGCTTGTGCGACCGTTCAACGAGCTGGCGGGGGCGGCGTTCTTTCAAATACAGCGCCGGATGGTCGCAAATTTGCTTCACACCGTTTAGCATTTGCAAAATCAAGCCGCGCCGCGCAAACGGACTGGCATTTTTGGCGCGCTCAAGCGTATCGTTGACGAGCTGCTCGTACAGCGCTGCTTGCTCGGCCGTGAGCGGGCAATACTCTTTTTGTTCAAGCTTATCCGGCAAGTTGAGCGCAACCGCTTCATCCGTTTTCGTCCGCCGCAAGAGAAATGGGCGGATAAGCGCCTGCAGCGCCGCTTTTTTGCGGGCATCTCCTTCTTTTTCAATCGGCCCGGCAAAGCGCCGCTCAAACTCCGCACGGCTGCCGAGATAGCCAGGGTTGAGGAAGTGGAAGATGCTCCAAAGTTCGCCGAGACGGTTTTCAACCGGCGTGCCGGATAAGGCGATTTTATGTTTTCCGCTCAAGCGGCGGATGGCGCGCGCTTGTTTTGTTTGCGCGTTTTTAATGTTTTGCGCTTCATCAAGGCAAATCGCATGCCAATGAATCTGTTTTAAATCGTCTTGGTCCAAATGAGCAAGGTTGTAAGACGTAATGACGAGATCGGCCTCGCCTGCCGTTTGCACGAACGCATCGTGTTTCGCCCGGTTCGGTCCATGGTGCACGTAGACGCGCAAGTCTGGGGTGAAGCGGGCGCATTCCTTTTGCCAGTTGCCGATCACGCTGGTCGGACAAATGAGCAACGCCGGCGTGTCTGGGCGCTCGGTTTCTTTGACGTGCGCCAAATAAGCAAGCAGCTGCACCGTTTTGCCTAGCCCCATGTCATCGGCCAAGCAGGCGCCAAAGCCGAATCGGCGCAAAAAGACGAGCCAGTCGACGCCGCGCTGCTGGTACGGGCGGAGCGTGCCGCGAAACGACGGCGGCACATTCGCTTTCGGCAATCCATCCAGCTGCTGGAGCTGGCGGATGAACGCGCGGAACTGATCATGGACGTCAATGTGGATCGGGATCGATTCGTCCGTTGCCTCTTCGCGCTCCTCTGCTTCCGAAAGCAGTGTTTGCGCCACGATATCGTGGATCGGCACGCCTTCTTTTTTCGCCTTTTCCATGAGCGCCTGGGCGCGGCGGACAAGGGCGGGGTCAAGGATGAGCCATTGGCCGCGCAGGCGAATGAGGCGCCGCTTTTGTTCCGCCAAAGCGGCAAACTCCTCTTCCGTCAGCTCAATCCCGTTGGTCGCGACGCGCCAATCGAAATCAGCAAGCCGCTCAAGGCCGAACAGTGATTCGGCGTTGACGGAAGGCGACAGTTTCGCTTTGATCGACAGCTGCGCCTGGCGGATGTCGTGCCACCAGTCGGGAAGCAAGAGGCGTACGCCCGCTTCGGTAAGCTTTAAGCTGTCTTCGGACAAAAAACGCCACGCTTCTTCATTAGACAGTTCCGTCCGCAGACCCTCCCCGGCGTCAAGCCACGGCACGATCGCGCAAATGCGGCGAATGGCGCGCTGGATCGATGATTCATATGGGCGCCAGGCGCGCGGAATATCACGGGCAGAGGCGATGACGCTGTCGTCGATGGCGATGAACACCGTTTCCAGCGTCCATGCGTCGCCGTCCTCAGGCGGCTCGACAAGGCGAAGCCCGACCGTAAACGGCGGCCGGTCGCCGAGCCAGCCGATTTGTTCCAGCCAATCGTCTTCCGTTCCGATCCATTGGCCGCTGGGGGAGGCGATTAATGGATAAGCGCGAACGATGTCGCCCCAAATGCCGCGCAGCTCTGGGTCGCGCGACAGCCAGTCGGCGATTGCCAGCGACCGCCATGCCGCAACAAGCGGGTGCGGATCGTCTTTGAGCCCGCGCCAACGCGTCCGCTCAGCTTCGGCCCATTCAGACGGCTGCCCTTGTTTCCACGCCGAGAAATCGGGACGGAAGCAGCGTGTGCGCACATCGTCGATGATTTGCTTCGCCCATGTTTCAAGCTGGGCGGTGAACTCATCTCCCCATTTGATGGAAAGAAAACGGTTGGACGGGCGCCAGGCGAAAAACGTGAGCGCCTGCCACGGGGACAGCCGCACCGCGTCGCGTCCGTGGACGGTCGCGACATCAAGCAAGGTGCCGTAAAAGGTTTCTTCATGCCAGGCGAACACAAGCGGCGCCCAGCTCGAAACACGGTCCGGGCCGCTGAGCCAGAAGCATCGTCCTTCTTCGCTCCATTCACATGAAAGGGTGATCGTCTGCAACGCTTGTTCCATCATAGAAGCAATTTTCCTTTCTCCACTTCTTCATGAAACGCGCGCATGCGCGCTGTTTTGGCTAACAGCTGTTCAAGATACATCTGCCAGTCGTTCATTCGTTTCAACGATCGGTAGCACGCACGCAATTTTTTTAAATATTGCACGGCGACGCGATAGCTTGCGCGGTTTTTCGCCTCGACAAAACGCATGACCGCTCGGTGATACAATGGCAAGACGAGCGCCGGGTTTTGTTTTTGCAGCATGGCGAGAAATGTTGGATCAATGTCATGGGCGGTGGCGTCCACCCATAAGTATAAGTCGACTACATCATGGTAGCGCCTTTGATCGAGCAGCCAATGAACGTAGCGGTTCGCGCTGTATGGGAAGCATGCGGCCAACAGCTTCTCATAGTCGTCCCATTTGTTGTGTTGGCGAGCGTATGATTCGTACAGCCGACCGATTTCGTTGACAAACGGCGACCGCTCCATCTCTGGAAGAGCGGATATGTAGAAGGCAAGCTCTTGCTTTCCTTTCGCCCAAAATGATGCGAAACGTTCCGGCGAATGCGAGGATGCGAACCGCTCCATCCAATCGATAAAAAACGGAGCCGCTTCCTTGGGATGTTGGCGGTAGATGGCGAGCGCTTCGTCATCTTCGCCGAGTAAAAAGGCGAGATGGGCGGCAGCTAGCAACAGAGTGGTTGACTGTTTTTCCGTTGCCAGGCGGATCAGCGTTTCTTTCTCTTGCCGGCGCTGCGCTTCTTTCGTGAACAGCAGCTCCCAAGCGGTTGTGTATAGGCTGTAGACGAGTGAAGGGGACGCCTTTCCCCACCGCAGCAACAACTCCCGTACATACGGGATCGTCTGTTCGATGTGCGTTTCAACAGACGGGGGCAGCAGTTCGGACGGAAACCGTTCCAACGTTTCGAACCATTCGTCGGCGATATAATCGACGTCTTGTTGCCACGAAAACTGCTCGTATGATCCGAACAACAGCCCACGGTCCCAACCGCGTTCGCGTCCGTATTCGAACAAATGGTCAAGCAAAAACAAGGCCGCATGAAAGCGATGCAACAAACGGACAGCGCTGTGTTTCGGGCTGTTTTTGACGAGTCGCGGAAACAGTTGATGGGACAAGCGGTACGGCCAATCATTGTGGCGGCGGTGGCGGGCGCTCCACTCGTCCAATAGGTCGGCGAACTGCTTCCGCCATTGGGCGACCGATTCCGCTGTGTTTGGTTCAGACGGTGTTTGGACCGATGCCGCTTTCCGGTTCGGTTTTTTCTTTCCTTGTTTCCATTGCCGCAACAACTCGCCGTTGTCAAATACATTTCCGTACACGTAAAAGAACAGCGCCAGTACGTGCGGGCAAAGATCTTCCGCCCCGCATGTGCAGCTGTGGAGGGAGATGTCCGACAAATCAAGCGTCACGTCATGAATGGCGGTGTCGATGACTTTTCCTTCGATAAAATCGCTGTCTATGACCGTGACGTTATACACCAACCCTTGCCGTGACAATTCCCGCCCTTTTTGGATGACATGTTGGAAGAGAGAAAACGGCCATTCCCGCTGCAAGTCGGCAGCGGCTTTTTGCAACAGAGGTTTGGAGATTGCGGTCTGCAACATATCAGTCCGTCCTTTCCGTCCATTGTGCATCATGGGTTCCCGAAGAAAGCCCCCGTTTTCCGTTCATTCTTTATATCTACATTATTATAGCATGGCGGATTGTACTGTTGCTATGTTTGTTTGGCGTGGGATTTATTCCTAATTTTCTCTCTGTTATGATACAATGAACATAACGGCAAGGCCGAATCGAAGGAAAGTGGGTGACGATATGACGGTGTCGCGGAATGCCCTTTGTCCGTGCGGCAGCGGCAAAAAGTACAAGCATTGTTGTGGAAAAAAAGAGGCGGTTTCGATTTCGTCATTGATTGACCGCGAGTTGATCGAATGCATGAATGATATGCGTCAGTTTGTTTTGCAGCGGTATGAGAGGGAGGCGGAAGAGCTTTTAGACCAGTTCCCGCTTGATGAGATGCCGGAGGAACTCGAGCTTGGCGTGCAGATCATGGCGGTGAACTGGATGTTGTTTTGTTGGCCGGTTGATGAAACAGGACAAACGATCTTTTCTGCTTACCGGAAAAGCCGTCATTGGGAGCGGTGGCGCCCGTCCGTTCAGGCGCACATCGAGAGGTGGGAAGGAGCCGTTCCGTCGCTTGGCGAGTTCATCGGCTATGAGGACGACAATCGCCCCGTTGTCCGGGATTTGTTGACGGGAGGGGAAAAGATCGTTCATTTATTGGCTTCCCATCAATGGCCGAGCGTGATCGAAACAGGAGATGTGGTGTTCGGCTTCCTTGTGCCGTACCAAGACGTGTTCACGTGTTTCACAGCGGTGTTTCCGCTCCCGGCGTCAGGGAAAGATCGATTGCTTCGGGCGATTCAACAAGAAGGGGAGTGGAGCGGTCAGCCATCGGCTTTATGGATGCGCGATCGGTTCGTCGCTGTGCTTTCCGATGTGCTCTTGGAGTGGCTTTGGCAGTTCGCCAAACAGTTCAAATGGGATGATCCGAAACAAGCGGCCGTCATTCGCGAGCTCGATGAAAACGAGCCGGAGGCGCCAGCGGCGCTGCTCAATCAAGCGTTCGCCATATGGGCGATCTATTGCGGAAAAACATCCCGCCTCCCTTATTCGGTTCCCGTCTACGCGGCGGCGCTCCGCTATGTGGCTGGGCATTTGATGAAGGCGGAAGGATCGGAGGTGGAAGACATCGCCGATCGGTATGACGTGATGCCAGAAGATGTGCGATCGGCGGCGTTGGATTTTTTCCTGATGGCTGTTGATGATGAAGACGACGAGCAATGGCTCGATGACTGGGAGGAAGACTGGTTCGAAGAGGAAGGGGATGAGCTTGATGCGCGCATCAATGAATGGATCGATGACATCGATCTGATGTTGATGCGTGAAGGATGGGACGAGAAGCGAGTCAACCGTCATATTGACCGCGCCATCCGTTCGTGGAGGAATGAGGGCCTGCTTGAGGAAGTGAATGAAAAAGAATTGCGTAAAGAACTCCGCGATGTAGCGTGGGAGATCTTCACCGATCGGGGATTCATCTAGAAGCTGGCAGAAAAACGGGCGCTGCGCGCAAGTCAGCGGCATTTCGTCAGAAAGGAAAGCCGGTTCCACAAGGGCTCTCTCATTCAAACATCATTGGGCTCAACCCAAGCCCTCTATAAGTAGAAACAGGGAATGGAATGCGTTCCATTCGTGAAACTCCAAAAAAAGCGGCGGGGAACGATCGGTTTTGACCGAATCCATAATGGATTGGGAAAAATGGCTTTGTGCGCGATTCCGACCGTTTTTAACATAAATCAGCCAGAAGTCCCCCACCTCTACAGGTGGGGGATGAATGGCGTTCGGTTTTTCTGTTTTTCTCTTTCTTCTTTGGATGGCATAGAATACAATAAACATAGGAGGTGAAACCATGTATCGAACGCTGAAAACCCGTTTTCGGGCAAAGAAAGAAGTTATCCAAAAACTATTTGAATGCAATCGTATCTCCGCAGAAGTTTGGAACGAA
>NZ_SDLD01000044.1:0-22818 GCF_013096875.1 Geobacillus sp. DSP4a
CGATCGTCTAATTTGTCCTCGAACCGTGGGGCACACGGGGATCGCTCGGTCAACTTCCCATCATGAGATGGGATTACCCGAGAAGCCCCCACCTCTAAGCGAAGCGTAGGTGGTGGGAGTATGTCACAAAAGCGAAGAAAGTCGTTCATTTTTCTACACGAGGACAAGCGCAGGAAATATAAAGAAAATGCAAAAAAGAATGATATATGAAAAAATTATTGAAGCTGAAATGTGTAATATTTATAATATTATTTAAGTTTTATGTTGTACAACAAAAATAATCAGCTGGCATAGGAGGGATTGGGTTGATTGAAAAGCTTGTAGAAACGGTGAACAGGTGGCTATGGAGTCCTTTTTTGATTGCATTCATTGTTTGTTGCGGTTTGTATTTTAGCATTCGCACCCGTTTTCTGCAAATCCGCCATGTGAAAGAGATGGTCCGGCTTGTGACGACGGGGAAAAGCTCTGAGGCCGGGGTGTCTTCTTTCCAGGCGTTGACGATGTCGTTGTCCGGCCGCATCGGTGTCGGGAACGTGGCCGGGACGGCGACGGGGATTGCGTACGGGGGGCCGGGCGCGGTCTTTTGGATGTGGGTGATCACCTTTATCGGAGCGGCGACCGCGTATGTCGAGTCGACGCTGGCGCAAATTTATAAAGAGGAACAAGACGGACAATACCGCGGCGGTCCGGCGTTCTACATTGAAAAAGGCCTTGGCTGGAAATGGTTTGCGGTGGTGATCGCCGCGGCGATTATTCTCTCGATGGCGGTGCTGATGCCCGGAATTCAAGCAAACTCGATTGCCGACAGCTTTTCGAATGCGTTTGGCATTCCGAAATTGGTGACGGGAATTTTCGTGATTGCCGTTCTTGGCTTTACGATTTTTGGCGGAGTGAAGCGGATCGCGAAAACGGCGGAAATTGTCGTGCCGTTTATGGCAGTTGGCTATTTGTTGGTCGCGATTGCCATTATTGCGGCCAATATTGAAAAAGTCCCGGATGTGTTTGGTTTGATTTTCAAAAGCGCGTTTGGCGCTGATCAAGTGTTTGGCGGTATTCTTGGTTCGGCGGTGATGTGGGGGGTCAAACGCGGCCTTTATGCGAATGAAGCGGGGCAAGGGACGGGCGCCCACCCGGCAGCGGCGGCGGAAGTGTCCCACCCGGCGAAGCAGGGGCTTGTGCAGGCATTTTCGATCTATTTGGACGTGTTCTTGGTCGTGACGGCGACGGCGCTGATGATTTTGTTTACAGGTCAATACAATGTGATCAATGAAAAAACGGGAGAGACGATTGTCGAGCATTTGAAAGGGGTGGAACCGGGCGCAGGGTATACGCAGGCGGCGGTGGACACGCTCTTCCCGGGATTCGGGTCGGCCTTTATTGCGATCGCTCTGTTCTTCTTCGCGTTTACGACGATGTACGCGTATTACTATATTGCCGAGACGAACCTCGCCTATTTGGTGCGCAGTGAAAAGAGGGGAACGGCCTTCTTTGCCTTGAAGCTCATCTTTTTGGCGGCCACGTTCTATGGAACGGTCAAAACGGCGACGACGGCGTGGGCGATGGGCGACATCGGGCTTGGCATCATGGTGTGGCTCAACTTGATTGCGATCTTGTTGTTGTTTAAACCGGCCTATATGGCCTTGAAAGATTACGAAGAACAGCTGAAGCAAGGGAAAGATCCGGAGTTCAACGCGTCGAAATACGGAATCAAGAACGCGAAATTCTGGGAAAATGGATATAAGAGATGGGAAGAAAAGAAAGAGAAGGCATTGTAACAGGTTGATTGGTTGGAGTCGACGGTGTCCCGGATGCAGCGGGACACCCTTTTTTCATCATCATCTATATGGATAAGGAACACTTTCGTTAGACATTCTCTAGGACGGGCATCCTCGAACCATCTTGCCCCCCGTGAATTCATGCGATTTTGCCATTATGATGGCTCCTCATCCGCTTCCACCATACGCTTGAGAGCCGCAAGCCGTTCATCCCAATACCCTTCAAAGAAGGAAAGCCACGTTTTCAGTTCGACGAGAGGTTCGGGCTCCAGCCTGTACCTTGTTTCGCGTCCCGTTTTCCGACAGCTGCCCAACCTTGCTTCCGAAAGCACACGAAGATGTTTATTGACAGCTGTGCGGCTGATCGGGAAGGATTTGGCAATCGCGGCAATCGACAATTCGTTGTCCGCGAGCAGCTGCAACATCTGGCGGCGGGTTGGATTGGCGATGGCGTGAAACACATCGTGCTTCGGCGTGGAAACGGTTCGTTTATCCTTCGAGATATGCGGGAAGTTTTTGGTTGACAATGTTCTCCCACCCGTCATCCATAATCTTGCGAACGACTGTGTCAACTACCCAACGGCTAAAGCCGTGGGCTTGCAACTAGCCTAATTGGCTGCCGCGTTCGGCTGGTTGACAGCAGCCCTGCGGATGTTTTCCGCAGCCACGTTGTCGGCAGGGGCAGCGTACCCACAAGCTCGACAACAAAACTGATCCCTTGACGGTCTGTTTTCTTTGGCCACATGTCCGCAAACCGGACAGGTGCGGGAAGTATTTTTTGGATGAACCAATACCACCGGCACGCCAGCGATCGCCGCTTTATACTCAATAAACTTTCTCAACTGATAAAAAGACCAAGAAGAGTGTTGACGACGCTGTTGCTTTTTAACCGTTTTCTCGGTGCGTTGGCGGATGCCCTTTAAATCTTCAAGGGCAATGCCGCATCCGAGTGCCTTTGCCTTTTCAACAATCTTCTTGCTAATGCAGTGGTTCACATCACGGGCAAATAGTTTTTCCTTCTTGGAACGCTTTTTAAGCAGGCGTTTCGCTGACTTGGTGCCTTTCTTTTGGAGTTTGGCGCGAAGTTTCTTTGGATTCGTCCACTGATCGTGTACAATACATAAAGGGTGACAACATCGTTCATCTCGGAAGGAGGAAAGCCGTTGACAGACAGCGCAAAACAATCATTCATTACGGACATTCATCAGTTGGATAAAAAAGGAGCGGGACAAGCGGTCGTTTGGCAGGAAGAAGAAGGGAGGAGAAAAAAGCTCAAACTCACTGTTCCGTCCACGCTTCCTGGTGAAAGGGTGCGGGTTTTGATCGATTGGCCGAAACGCCGGAGGGCCCATGCCCGAGTGGAAGAAGTGATCGAGCGGCATCCAGAGCGGCTCGATCCGCCGTGTCCGCACTTTGACCGCTGCGGCGGCTGTGTCTGGCAGCACTGGCGCTATGAGGGACAGCTGCGGCATAAGACCGAACAGGTGAAGGCGCTGCTTGCCCAGCACGGATTTGATCCGGACGTTGTGCGCGAGACGATCGGGATGGAACATCCGTGGCATTACCGCAATAAAATGGAGTTTACGTTCTCTCCTGAGGGCCTGCTTGGACTGCACGAGCAAGGGAATTTCCGGCAAGTGATTTCGTTGGAGACATGTCTCATTGCCGGCGAGAAGATCGTCAAAGCCGCTATGGAAGTGGCGCGTTGGGCGCGCGATCATCAGCTGCCTGGGTATCACAAAGACACCCATGAAGGGCTGCTTCGCCACGTCATGGTGCGCGAGTCGTTTGCGACAGGAGAGGTGATGGTGGCGCTCTTTGCGACCGAGGCGCCGGAAGGGGAGTTGAAAGAAGCGGCGGCTGATTTGACGGAGCGGATCACGAAGGTGCTCCCGGACGTGAAAAGTTTGCTTTGGCTGGAGAATCGGGCGTGGGCCGACCGCACCCAGGCGGAACGAACGCACGTGCTGGCTGGACGGGATTTCATTTACGATGAATTGTGCGGGTTCCGCTACCGTCTTTGGTTTGATACGTTTTTCCAAACGAACCCGGTGCAGGCGGCCAAATTGGTTGAACTGGCGTTGGAGATGGGCGAGCCCAAGCCCCATGAGAAAATGATCGATCTCTTTTGCGGAGTCGGGACGTTTTCCCTGCCGTTTGCGAAACGGGTCAAAGCGTTAGCTGGCATTGAAATTGTTGAAACGTCGATCGAGTCGGCCAAACGAAACGCGAAAGACAACGGCATTGACAATACGTACTTTTTGGCTCGGGATGCGCGGCGCGGGATTGATGAAGTGTTGGAACAGTTCGGGCGGCCGGAGCTGCTGCTTTTGGATCCTCCACGTTCTGGCGCAGGCGGAAAAGTGATGCGCAAAATCGGCCGGGCGCAGCCGGAGCGGGTCGTGTATGTCTCCTGCAATCCGGAGACGTTTGTGGCTGATATTGCGGAGCTAGCCCCGTTCGGCTATGTGTTGAAAACTGTCCAACCGGTGGACATGTTTCCGCATACGGCGCATGTGGAGTGTTGCGCACTGCTCGTTAAATCCACATAATAAAAAGGAGCGCCCGCTTCCTAATGAAGGAAACGGGCGTTTCGCATACACGTTCAATCGGGGCGTGAAGAATGACCGTTTTGCGAATTTCCGGCGATGTTTTGCATAGCTAACTCCTCCAAAATGGTGAATATCGTGGGGAAAACCGCCAAAGGCTATTGTACCATTTTTTTGTGCGTTTCGGGAAAGGCCGAAAAAGGTGCCAGCTGTATAAGACGCCGACATTTGGATCGGAACGAAGCCATATGCGGAGCCATATGGGGAATAATAAAGCAGGCAGATGACACCTCGTCATAGATGAACGGCTACCGAAGGGGCAGGGTGGAAATGAAAAACCGCCGATGTATTTCCAAGTAGGATGACCGAAACGTCGAACGAATCACATTGGAGGGATGAACAATGGATTTCCAACATATTACTGTCGCCGGAAGCGGCGTGTTAGGCAGCCAAATCGCGTTTCAAACGGCGTTTAAAGGATTTGAGGTATCTGTATACGACATCAATGATGAAGCGATTGAAAAGGCAAAAGGACGCTTTCAGGAATTGATGAAGCGCTATCAGGGAGATTTGGGCGCTTCCGAAGCGGACGTCCGCGCTGCGTACGAGCGGATTTCCTATTATACCGATTTGGCCGAAGCGGTGCGTGATGCCGATTTGGTCATTGAGGCTGTTCCAGAAGTCGCGGACATTAAGATGGAGTTTTACAAAAAGCTCGGGCAGTGCGCGCCGGAGAAAACGATTTTTGCGACGAACACATCAACGATGTTGCCGAGCCAGTTCGCGGAGGCGACCGGACGGCCGGAAAAGTTTTTGGCCCTTCATTTTGCGAATGAGATTTGGCTCCACAACACGGCGGAAGTGATGAAGCATCCAGGAACGGACGAGAAGGTGTTTCAAGCGGTCATCGAGTTTGCCCGGGCGATCGGGATGGTGCCGCTGCCATTGCATAAAGAGCAGCCCGGCTACATTTTGAACTCGCTGCTCGTGCCGTTTCTGGATGCAGCGCAAAGTTTGTACATCCGGGATGTCGCTGATCCGGAAATTATCGACAAAACGTGGATGATCGCCACCGGCTCGCCGAAGGGGCCGTTTGCGATCATGGACGTCGTCGGCATCAATACGGTTTACAACATCGTCAGCGCCAAAGCGAAAGCGGGTGATGAGGAGGCGCGGAGATTGGCGGAACGATTGAAAACGGAGTTTATCGATCAAGGAAAGCTTGGGGTCACAACGGGGGAAGGCTTCTACCGCTATCCGAATCCGCGCTACGAAGACCCTGATTTTCTGAAGGAGTGAAACGAAACGGGGGTCGGCCCAACAGCGGACTGTTGCGCCGCTCCCTTTATGCTAGTCGGGACAATTGTTTGTCCATAGCCGCTTTTTGCGAAGACGATGGACAGTGCAAGTTGAAAGTTTGCAGGGCCAGGCAGCGAAGCAGGCGATTTTGTTTGATTGGTCCGAACGAACTTTCTTGGCTTTGCGCGAACAGCGCTGTTTTTAGCTGTAGCGCTGAAGGGCGTCTGCCAAAAGCTGAGGCAAGGAAGGAGCATCGTTCGGTCCGTAGGCAAACCGGACGAACGTTTCGTCCATGTCAAGCGCCTCTGCGAGCAATCCAGCAAACCCGCGCGCTTTGCGGTCAATCTCTAAAATGGCTTCAACCCCATGCTCGGAGACAAAGAAAATGGCCTCCAGTTCGTCAAGTCGGCCTTTAAACGGTCCGCTTGCCGGCTTGAATTCAAACTCTTGGACAAACGGCAGCCGCCGTTGCCAATAGCGCGGCGCTTGTTCGCATTGCACATGGCGAAGGCGGAAACCTAATTGGCGGGCCGCCTCGAGAAACGCGGCGACAAGCGGGTGCGGCTCGATGGTGAGATAGTCGCGGTCTTGCGGGTCGAGCGCCATTTTAATGTCAAGGCCGGTTTGCAGCCATACCCGCGAAGAACCGAGCGTGACCGGTACGTCGTACGGCAAGGCGAATTGAAACGGGATCGTTTTCGTTTCGTTCGGCGCGATCGTCAGCGGGCCGCTCACTTTGTAGCGCGCCAGCACGGCTTTTTCTTCAAATTTCTTATCATCGATTTCGCGGATGTACGTTGTGACTAATGCCAAGTAAATTTCATCAATGTGCTGTTCGACGCTGCCGCCGCGAATGTCGACAACCCCTTCGACGGTTTCGCCTTGGACATATTGCGCTTTGGCGAGCTTCGTATCAACAGTGGCGGCACCGATGCCGATCGAACTTAACAGTTTTTTGAACAACACGTTCTCCCCCTTGTCAGCGATTTCAGTTGAGAATACGGAGCACCTGGTGAAAAGGTTCCGTCCTTCTTAATTAAAAAGGCGGGAACGATGCCGTCCCGACCTTTGCCTGTCATGATTCTACTGTTGAGAGTAACATAACACCGAAAATGGTTACATTATTTCGGAAAATAGGGAAGTTTTTGGCTACTCACCACAACATGTACTTGACAACGGTTTCCTGACAAGGATAGGAAAAAAGTGCTGATGTTCCCTCACAAGCGTAAATAGGGGATGTTCAGAAAAAATCAAGTACAACTTTTGGTGAAGAGCCAAGTTTTTGCTACAATGGTTGGGAGATCATAACAAGGAGCCGGTCGTCATGAAACGAACCATCTATGTCGTCGGGGCAGCCATTCGCAATGAACGCGGGGACATCCTATGCGCCTTGCGCGCGCCGAACATGTCGCTGCCCAACGTGTGGGAGTTTCCGGGCGGCAAAGTGGAAGAGGGGGAGCGGACCGAAGACGCTTTAGTTCGGGAAATTCGCGAGGAGCTTGGCTGCACCATTTCGGTCGGTGAGTTGTTGGCTGATGTGTTCCATGAGTATGAACACGCCATCGTGCATTTGCGGACGTGTCAACTACCCCCACTTAGCTAACGCTTGAAGTGGGGGCTTGCAACTCCCCAGAAGTACAAGCGGACTTCGTCCTCCTTCCTTGACTTGGGGTTGCATCAGGGCAGGTTGACAACTACCCAACGACGCAGGTCATGCCTGCATCGTTACCGATTCTCTCGGTGTGTCTGTTGGCAGTACTTGGCTTCCACACACAACAGACGGATCTACGCTCGATGTTTTACGGTTACAACGTTTCCTGTAACCAACTCCATACATCGAGTAGCAGTTATTGGAGTGCCTTTATTAAACGGTTTTCTCCACGCCTTTATTATATCATACACAAAAGAAAAGGGGAACGCGCATTCCTCTCCCACTTACTCCCTTTGGTCGTTGAAGTGGGAGTCTCCTGCGCGAAATAGGATGAAGCCCGCTTAGTCGATGGGGAGCCGCGGGCGCGGGAGCATGCTGAGCTTCGGTGGGTGCCGCTTCAAGCATTGCGCTCGCTTGAGTGGGCGCCGGCGGACATTCCGACTGTTGAGGCGTTGTTGGTTGAGGGGGAAGCGCAGAAGGGCGTTTTGGACGTTCTGATGAGACCGAGATCTATCGACGATTGAGGTGAAGAAAGCCTGGTTGCGGCCGTTTGCCATGTGGCCGCACCAGGCTCTTTTGGTGTCAGCAGTTAGCGGATGTCAAGTGGGTCGACTGCTTTATCCGTCACGGTGCACGTTTCGGCCAAGGAGAGGTCGGCGGCGGCGTCTTCAGCGGTGACGAGGACGCGCCAGCTCGGGTTCTCGATCAAACGGCAAAAATCAAGAAAGCGCGTTTGAGCGATCGCTTCGTACCAGCCGTGGCGGTCCGAGAGCACCACGGTGCGCTCGTATGGGCGGCGCGGAGCGGCTGAAGGTTCCGTGGGCGGCAACAGCCGGTCGGCCGCTTGCTGCAGTTGTTCGATAGCGTCAGCCGACGGCTTTGTCGGGATGGCGTCAAGCCAGGCGTCAATGCAGGCTGCCTCCTCGTCAGTGACGAGGCCGGAGACGGACAGCTGCGTCGGAATCCAGCCGTCAAGCACGATGCGGCCGCGTTTCGTATGAATGTCCCAGTGCGTCGATTCTGAAGCGGCAGGGTCCATCGTAAAGCCGTGGTAATAATGGACGGGGATGCGCCGGCCGTTGTTTTCATGAATCACCGTGGCGCCGACGCGCGGCTGCGTGCCGTCCTGTTCCCGCAAAGCGAATCCTTGTGCCGTGACGGCTTCACCGAACCAGTGGCGGCCGACTTCAAAAAAGTGGACGCCGTGTTCAATGAAAATGCCTCCGCTTCGCCGCTCGTCCCAAAACCAATGGCCTTTGGCGACGCGGTGAGCCGCGTTGTGAAGGCTTGCGTAGTCCACTGGGCCAAGAAACGCGCGGTGGATGAGTTGCTTGACGGCTTCTGCGAGCGGGTGGTAGCGAAGGACGAGATTGACCGCCAACGCCCGGTTTTGGCGGGCGGCGAGCTGGATGTTCGCCCGCAGCGCCTCGGCGGTGAGGCCGCCTGGCTTTTCAAGCAACACATGTTTGCCTTCCTCAAGCGCCCGCTTGGCAAGCGGGGCGTGCAAATGCGGCGGGGTGGTGAGAATGACGATGTCAACATGCGGGTCAACGATCAATTCTTCAGCTTCGCGGTATTCGCGCACGTCGCCCGCCTGTGCCTGACGGCGGCGATAGGCGTCGATGACGCGCTGGCGTTTTTCGTCCGTCCGCCCGGCGACAGCGGCGAGATGGAAGGAAGGAAGCGGGGCGAGCGCGCCGGCGAGAAATTCAGCGAATGCGCCGGCACCGGCAATGCCAACATGGTAACGGAAAGATGATGAAGAAATCATGGCGTATTCTCCTCCTCCCTCACATATATATAGCATTAACGATACTCATTATACCGCAAAGAAAAAGAAGAACGAGAAAATGAAAGTTTTGAAATTTGCAAGCATCAATCATTCCTCATCGACACCATCCGACAATTATTTCGCTTGCATAGAAGGAGGAATATTATGTATATTATTATTAGCAACCATCGCAGCCGAGTGCTAGCAATCTATGAACTACTTTCATTTTCTCGTTCATCCGTCAAAAAAGGTGTCTATTTTTGTGAAAAAAAGATATGGAGGGATGACGAAATGAAAGCATTGTTGCTGGCAGGAGGATTAGGTACGCGTCTTCGTCCATTGACCGAAAACATCCCCAAACCGATGGCCCCGATTGCGAACCGGCCATGGCTTGAACACCTCATCGTTCATCTTCGCGACCAAGGAGTCAACGAATTTGTCATCGCCGCACATCATTGTTCAGAAGTGATCCGTCGCTATTTCGAAGATGGGAAGCGCTGGAACGTCAAGATTACATACGCGCTCGAACCGTTCCCGCTCGGAACGGCTGGGGCGATCAAAAACGCCGAGCGCTGGCTGAAGGAACGGTTTCTCGTGTTTAACGCCGACATTGTGCATTTGCCGCAATTGATCCCGCTGCTTGATTTCCATCGTCAACATGGCGGTTTGGCGACGATTGTCTTAACGGAAGTAGACGATCCTTCTTCCTATGGGGTGGTCGAACAAGACGATCGTGGGCAAATTTTACGCTTTGTCGAAAAGCCGCGCCGCGAAGAAGCGCCATCGAACCGCATCAATGCCGGCATGTATATTTTCGAGCCGGACGTGATGCGCTATATTCCGGCTGAGCGGGAAGTATCGATTGAACGCGAAACATTCCCGCTGCTGATCGAGAAGAATGTCGGTGTATATGGCATCGTCAGCACCGGATACTGGCGTGATATGGGGACGCCGGCCCGCTACCGCCAAGTGCATTGGGATGCGTTGAGCCGGGAGTTTCCGATTCCGCTCAAAGGACGTGAAATTCAACCGGGCGTGTTTGTTGGTGAAAACGTGGAGATTGGGTCTGGCGTCTTGTTTGTGCCGCCTGTGCTCATCGGCGACCACGTGAAAATCGGTCCGCAGGCTGTCATTGGCCCGAATGCGGTCATCGGCGACCGCTGCCAAATTGGCGCCCGCGTCCATTGCGCGCAGACAATCGTTTGGGACCGCTCTGTCATTCGTGACCGCAGCCGTTTGCAAAACAGCATTTTCGGCTATCGGACGGTGACGCCGGCGGGAGAAGTGTTCGAAGATTCGATTATTAATCAGTTCAAGGAGGCGGTGCAAGCATGATTCGAATTGCCTACGTCAGCACGTACCCGCCGCGGCGGTGCGGGCTGGCGACGTTTACGGAACATTTGCGACAAAGCATTGACGGCGTCCGGGGCCCGTCCGACGGCGACCGCGTCATCGTGTTGTACAACGAAAGCGACGGCGATGACGCCTATCGCCACAACCCGGCGTATTGGCCGCTTCCGGCGCAAAACCGCGCGGCGTATGCCGAGATGGCCAAAAGGGTGAATGAAAGCGACATCGACGTCGTTTTATTGCAGCATGAGTTCGGCATTTTCGGCGGCGAGGCGGGCGAATACATTCTTGATTTCATCGCCGCGCTCAACAAGCCGCTCGTAACGACGTTCCATACGGTGTTTGCCGACCCGCCGTTGCCGTATCGCCCGATTCAAGAGAAAATCGCGGCGGCAAGCGATGCGATCATCGTCATGAACCGGCAGGCGATTCCGTATTTGGTCAAAGCGTTTGGCCTGCCGGAAGAAAAAATTGTCTACATTCCGCACGGTGCTCCAGGCCCAAGCAGCGAAAATCGCGATTCGCTTCGCCGACGCCTCGGATTCAGCGGCCGCAAAGTGATGTTGACGTTTGGGCTGCTCAGCCGCGGCAAAGGGATTGAATCGGTCTTGGCCGCATTGCCGGGCGTTGTGCGCAAGGTGCCGGAAGCGCTGTATGTCATTGCCGGACAGACGCACCCAGAAGTGAAAAAGAGGGAAGGAGAAGCATATCGCGAGGAGTTGAAATCGCTCATTCACCGTTTAGGGCTTGAGCTCCATGTCTACATGGAAGATCGGTATTTCAGCGAAGAGGAATTGATCGATTATTTGACGGCGTGCGATCTATACGTCACCCCGTACCCGGGCATGCAGCAAATCACAAGCGGCACGCTTGCCTATGCGGTCGGCGTCGGCCGTCCGGTCGTTTCGACGCCGTATGAGCATGCGCGCGATTTGTTGCAAGGTTGTGAAGAGCTGTTGTTGCCGTATGGCGATACGACCGCCTGGGAAGAGCGGCTCGGGCAGCTGTTGGCCGACGAGGCGGCGCTGAAGCGATGGGAGGAAAAGGTGCGCCAAATCGGGGCAAACACGCATTGGCCGCGCGTCGGCGAACAGCATGTCGCCTTGTTTGCGCGCATGTGCGACGCGAAACGTGGGGAGGTGAAGACCATTGGCACCGTCAGTCATTAAGTTCGACCATCTCGAGCGCATGACTGACGACACCGGATTGCTTGAGCATAGCCTTGGCCGCATCCCGCGCCGTCGCGAGGGTTATTCGACCGATGACAACGCCCGCGCCATCTGGGCGTGCCTGGAATGGATGGCGCTATGTGAAGACAAAGGAGAGAAAGAGCGGCTGCACCGTTTGCTTGACCGGTATTTGGCGTTTTTGCTTTGGGCGCAAAACGATGATGGCACGTTCCATAACAACTTTTTCTTCGATCGGACAAAAGAAGAGGAAACGCCGTCAGACGACTGCTTCGGGCGGTCGTTTTGGGCGACGGCGTTGGCTTACGTTCGCCTCAGCGATCCGGCGCGGCGCGAGGCGGCAGCAGATATGTTGCGGCGGGCCATGCCGGCGGCTTGGGAGCTTCGTTCGCTGCGCGGCGTCGCCTGGGGGGTGGCCACTTGCGGCGTCTTATTGACAGAAGGACGCCCGCTTGGCGTCGATCAAGAGGAAGTGGCAGCTTTGGCTGCACGGCTTGAGCAGCGGCTGCTTGCGGCGTATTGGGAGCATGCTGGCGACGATTGGTATTGGTATGAGCCGGAGTTGACGTACGCCAACGGGGTGCTGCCGTGGGCGCTTTGGACGGCATATCGGCGCGCGCCTCGGGATGAGGTGAAGGAAGTGGCGGAAAAAAGCCTTGCTTTCCTTATTGAAAAAATGAGCGGACCGGGAGGTGTCATCCGTCCGGTCGGCAACCGCGGCTGGTGCAGCCGCCGCTACCGCGCCGATTGGGATCAACAGCCGCTTGATGTGATGAAGCTCGCTTTGGCGGCGCGCGAAGCGTATTGGGCAACGGACGACGAGCGTTATCGCGGCGTCGTCCGCCGCTGCCTCGCTTGGTTTTACGGACAAAACGACGGCAACGCGCCGCTTGCCGACCCAAGCGACGGCAGTTGCTGCGACGGGCTTGGCCCGAACGGCCCGAACCCGAATCGGGGGGCGGAGTCAACATTGTCGTACTTGTTAACAGCAGCAATCGCTCAATCGATTTCGGTGGAGGTGGTTGTCGATGAATACGTCAACAACGAAACCGTTCGCATGGCCGGCACACGTGTTTAAAGAATACGACATCCGCGGACGAGCCGGAGAGGAGCTCGATGAGTCGTTCGCGTATTGGCTCGGACGGGCCTTTGCCGACATGATGCAAAAGGAAGGAGAGAAGAGGGCGGTTGTCGGTCATGACAATCGTCTGTCATCGCCTGGCTTGCATCGGGCGCTCAAAGATGGGCTGCTCGATGGCGGCTGCGATGTCGTCGATATTGGACTTTCGACGACGCCGATGTTTTACTACAGCTTATACTACACGAACATTCCATGCGGCATGATCATCACCGCCAGCCATAACCCAGGGGATGAGAACGGGTTTAAGATCGCTATGGGAAAAACGACGATTTACGGCGAGCGCATTCAGGCGCTGCGGCGGGTGATGGAGCGGCTCAGCCAGGAACAGCCGCGTCTTGAAACAGCACGCGGGCGCGAGGAAACGCTTGACATTGCTCCGGCCTATATCAAGATGTTGAAGGAGAAAATTAAGCTCGGTCCGCGCAAGCTGAAGGTCGTCGTCGACTGCGGCAACGGCACCCCATCGGTCATTGCGCCACAAGTGCTCAAAGAGTGGGGATGCGATGTCATCCCGCTTTACTGTGAATCCGATCCGACGTTTCCGAATCATCATCCGGACCCGGTCGTGCCGGAGAACTTAACGGACTTGATTGAGATGGTGCGCAAGGAGCAGGCGGATCTTGGCATCGCGTTTGACGGCGACGGCGACCGGATCGGAGTCGTGGATGAAACGGGTGCGATCCGTTGGGGCGACCAACTGATGGTGCTGTTCTGGCGCGAAATTTTGAAGCGCCATCCGGGAGCCGACGCGCCGGTTGAAGTAAAATGCTCGCAAGCGCTTGTTGAGGAAATTGAGCGGCTCGGCGGGAAACCGTTCTTCCATCGCACCGGCCATTCGCACGTCAAAGCGACGCTGCGCCGTCGTCCGGAGATTCCATTTGCCGGTGAAATGTCGGGCCATTTGTTCTTCAATGATGAGTTTTACGGCTATGACGATGCGCTGTACGCCGCTGGGCGCCTGCTTCGATTACTGTCTCACGATGAGCGCCGGCTGTCCGAGTGGTTTGCCGATGTGCCACGGTACGCCGCGACGCCGGAGACGCGCGTCGCTTGCCCGGAAGAGAAAAAAGCGGCCGCCATTGCCAGAGTAAAAGAGAAATTTGCCGGCCGTTTCCCTGTTGTCGATGTGGACGGCGCCCGCATCCAGTTCCCTAACGGTTGGGGGTTGGTGCGGCCGTCGAACACGCAGCCGATTCTTGTGTTGCGTGCAGAAGCCAAGACGGAGGCTGCATTGGCGGAGATTAAGCGGCAGCTGGCTGATTGCCTCGCCACCCTTGAATTGCGCATTGACTGGTGACGCCTTTTCTCCGAATGGTCTGCGCTTGTCGCCCTTTGTCCGTTTCAAAAGATTCGTTCCGGCGTGGGTCGTCCGTAGGGATCCCACGCCGGTTTATTTTTGTTGTGAGGGGGCTCATGCTTGATTTCTTGCAAATGGTTTGTCCATAATAGATAAGGATAAAAATGTATTGTAGGAGAGTTGAAGGCGTGGTGATCTGTGAATCGTTGCAATATATTCAAGATGCATACGCGGCATTGACGGGGTTGAGCATGCTGATCGTCGATGATCACGGCGCTCCCGTGACGAAAGTATCGAATATGACCGAGCTGGCGGAGCTCGTTTTGTTTGCCGCTGAAAGGGAAGCGCCATCGTTTTTCTGCCCGCAGGAGCTTGTCATGGACGGATGGCAGCGTCCATCGGTCGTGCCGGTCGGGCGTTTTGGCATGAAGAGCATCGTTGCTCCGGTGTTTGTCGATGAGAAGGCGGAATATTGGATTTGGGCGGGCGTGTTTATCGAGGAAGAAACGAAATGGCTCATTTGCGAACAACCGCTGATGGACACTGGAGAATGGACGTCAGCGATCGAACAGGCGGCGGCGTTGCCGGCGCGGGCGGTCGAAGCGAAGTTAAAAGATATCGAAAAGATGGCGGTCATATGTGGGGAATTAATCAGCGGCGAGCGCCGCAAGCAACAATGCTGTGAATACGGAAAACGGCTCGAAGCAGTGGTCACGGACAGCTCCGCCCTAGCGGACGTGGATAAGCTGCTTTTTGAGTTGCGAGCGTTCGATGAACGCGTCGATATGGCGTTGTATATCGCCAAATGTCCGCAAGGATGGATGGTGGCGGCGGCAAGCGGGGAAAAGGCTGGAAAACTGCGCGGCAAAATGATCGATGCGCTGTTTCCGCCGCTTTCGTCTTCGGAGCCGCCGCTTCGTTCGGTTTACGTTCAAGATGCCGCTTTGGATCTACGCTTTTCCTTTTTTGTCCGCCATGGCATCCGCCCGAAAGCGATGATTGCGTATCCGGCGATGTACGGGAAAACAATAGAAGGATGGGTCATGATCGGCAGCGAGGCGGCCTCTTCACTGCCAGCGGCGCTTCGTTCGGTCGGCTCCGCCCTCGTTCAACATTGGCTGCTCCTGGCTAAATGTACAGAGGCCGATATGAAAATGGACCGCCATTTGATGCGCCTGTCGATGTTGGTGGAAATTGGACGGGCCATGCGTGTGGTGCAGAAGGAGGAAGACATCATCCGGATCATGGCCGAATTTGCCGCGGAGCTTGCTTACGGCGATTTCGTCTGCGTGGTATGGTCTAGCGATGGCCAAACAGCTGTTGTCCGCGAAGGAGCGATGGACGTAGAAATGGCTGTTCGTTATCGGGATGATGTCTGCCGCCGCTATGGCTGCCACGGCGAAAAGGCGAAAAGCGAGGTGCCGGCGCTGCTTGATGTTGAGGGCAAATCGGTGATGGAAGTGCCGTTTTTCGTCAGCGATGGCCGCTATGGCGTTCTCGCCGTTCATATAAAGAAAGAAAGGGAAGCGAAAGAGGCGGAAGTGTATATGACGGCGTTGGCCGCGATTGGGGCGATGATGATCAGCGGCAAGGCTCACGGTGGAAATGATGGGACGGTCAATATCGACATGTTGTCCGAGCAGTTGACAGCCCGGGAGATGGATGTATTGGAGCTGCTCATTCAAGGCTGCAGCAATCGCGAAATTTCAGAACGGCTGTTCATTAGCGTCCATACCGTGAAAAATCATATTACGAACATTTTTCAAAAAATTGGCGTCAATGACCGGTCGCAGTTGATCGCCCTTGTGTATCAACTAAACCACCGCCGGCAGCGCCGATAAGGGGACATCATTGGACGATGGATGCCATGATGTCTTTTTTTTGGATGTAGGAAATTGGAATGAGCCTCATTTTGTATTATAATGAATTGTAGTAAATAAGAACTATTTTTCAATAGATGGAACAATAAAGGAGAAAAATAGCATTCGAATCCGTTTTCCCCAGCGCTGGAACGTGGGATAGTGGAAAAGCTGCCATGTTGCTTTGGCCGGCGCATAAGCATAACAAGGATAGGGGAATGCCGATGAAGCCCAAGGCCATGATCCGAACGATGGCGATCGTGAAAACGGCGGACATTTTAAAAGCGATGGACATTACCGAGGAACTGGCGAAGAGAATGGGGTTTTTGCCGCGCGATTGCCTTTTTCTTCGGCTCGCGACAGAGGAAGCGTGCACGAATGCGTATGAATATTGTCAAAAAACGAGAAAACTGCCATTTAGGATATTTTGGAAAATTGATGCGAGACAGTTTATGATCATTGTCAAACAGCGAGGAGGATGCTTCTCCGTAGCCCAAACTGATGTCGTCAACACTGGGCCGCGCGGCAGGGGGCTGCAGCTGATCACCCATATCGTCGACGATGTATACGTGAAGCAAGCGGGAAACAACGTCTTGTTTTGCATGTGCAAATGCAAAAAAAAAGAGTGACTATTGGAGGAAACAAGATGGAGACAAAACAAGGGGCAATTTGCACGCTGACATGGGCAGAAGATATTACCTTAAACAATGTCGAATCGTTCCGTCAAGCGCTGGAAAAGTTGCTGGACAAACGAGCGGACCAATTGATCGTCAACATGGAGGGGGTCAAATACATTAACAGCGCCGGACTCGGGGTCATCGCTGACAGCGTCATGGCGGCGAGAGCCCGACAAAAAGAGTTGGTCATTGCCGGAGTGGAAGGGTCGCTTGCAGAAATTTTCCATATCGTCAAATTTTCTTCGTTTATCAAACTATTTGCCACAGAGAAGGAAGCCATGGATTATTTCAGTGGAGAATGACGTTCTATGGTGGATGGGTTTTGGGAACATGTTCAACGTTATGACCACCTCGCGTGGCGAGAGTTGCTTCTCGGCTTGGAAAAAATGAATGTATTCGTTGGGCCGGGCGATTATGTGTATTGGCTCGCAGCGCCGGAACAAAGGCGGCTCTTGTTCATTTCGTCATCATGCGAGCAGCTGTACGGCCTGCCTCCGGACGACTTTTACCGCGATCAAGACATATGGGCAAAAGTGTCCTACCCGGATGACCGCGCCAAGGCGGAAAGAAAATGGTCGCTTCTTTCGGGGGCGGATGCGGGTGCCCAAACGTATCGCATCATCAATCAGCGGGATGGCTCCGTCCGCTGGGTGCTTGAACGGACGTTTCCTGTGCTTGGCCAATTCGGGGAAGTGAGGCTCGTCAGCGGAGTTGTCGCTGATCTGACAGAAGCAAAGCGAAACGAGAATGAACGGCAGCTCGCTGAGCAAGTGTACAAAGCGATGGAACAGGCGATGCTCGTAACCGATGGCCAGTTTGTCGTTCAGTTTGTCAATCCGGCGTTCACAAAAATCACTGGCCATGGTGTAGAGATTGTCGGTCAGCCGCTGCATGCGCTTTACGCGGGTTATTACGAGGCCTGGCTTTATGAGGTGATTCAAGCGGGAACTGGGGAAAGTGGAGAATGGAGGGGGTGGGTGCGCTGGCGGCGGAAAAACGGTTCGGTCTATGTCAGGCAGACGACGGTGCGGGCTGTGCCCGGCCATGATGGAGGAATCGCTTTTTACTTGTTTTTATTTGCCGGTCCAACTTATGAGAACCCATACATCGCAGCGATGAAAGATGACTTGCGGCTGGCCCGCGAGGTGCAAAAGCGCGTGTTGAGCAAGCCGTTGTCGGCCAAAGGAATCCAGATTGCCGGAACGTACATCCCATCGCGGGAGCTGGGGGGGCGATATGTACGCCTGGTATCCGATCGACAAACAGCGGTACGGCATTTTTTTAATGGATGTGATGGGTCATGGGGCAGCGGCTTCACTCATTTGCATGTCGGTCCGCTCGCTCTTAAACGGCGTCATCCGCAAAGGGATCGTTCCGCCGGAAGTGTTTCGCGAGTTGAACCGCCATATGCGCCAGTTGTACCATGAAAACGGGCGGATGACGTATTATTTCACCGCCGTGTATGTTCTTGTGGATGTCAAGGAACGGATGATTGAATATGCATCAGCCGGCCATCCGCCGGGGTTTTTGTTTCAACCGGACGGAACGGTGGCGGAGTTGGACCGCGGCTGCGCGCCGATCGGGATGCTTCCGCGCCTTTTTGTCGACAGCGGCCGGCTGCGCTACGAATCGGGGGCGACGCTCGTGTTGTACTCGGATGGGGCGATTGAAGGAGGACCGGGTTCGGTCCGGGAAAATATCGAGGCGTTCCGCAACGCGCTGGCTTCCTATGTTTCCTTGGACGAGCGGGCGCTGACAGCCTGCTTGCGCCGCCATTTTTCCCAAAAGGGGCCGCTTCCGGACGACTTTTCGGCGGTGGTGGCCAAGCTTGGCTAAACGAGGGGAAAAGCCGCCTATATCGGATGATCGATCCGCTTCACAAGCTGCTTTTTCTTTATGTATGAAACGGCACGGCAGCCAACTGTGTCTCGGTTGCAAAAATGGCCTTTTGGGCTATCTTTTTTACGGATCGTGAAAAGACGCATTCACTCCTGCCGCCCAATAATGGCGGCAAACACCAAACTATAGTATAGATTCCTTTCCACAATTCAGGTTAAAATAAAGACAATTACGCTGTTGATTGCGAATACAATATAGAAAAGGCAACAGGAGGGAAGACATATGGCGGTGACGAATCCGGCTGGATTTTGGAAGCGGCTGTTGGCTAACTTGTTGGATGCGATTGTCGTTGGCATTCCGATTTCGATCATCGGCTATTTCATCACTGGCAGTTGGGAAACGAACTGGTTTACGTCATTAGCGAACATCCTTTACGCGTTAATCGTTCCGGCTGTTTGGTACGGATATACGGTCGGCAAGCGGATGCTTGGCATCCGGATTGCGAAAGTCAACGGCGGAAAAGTCGGCATCGGCACGATGTTTTTGCGCTCGTTCGTTGGTGGACTCGTATACTTTATCACGTTTGGCATTGGTCTCATTATTAGTGCGATTATGGTAGCTGCAAGAGAAGACAAACGGTCGATTCACGATTTTATCGCTGGGACGTATGTGACAACGGAAAAACCGACGGTGTAAACAATGGAAAAAGGCGGGCTTCCGAGTGGAGGCCCGCTGTTTTTACAAAGATTAATTAATCTATTGAGGTAATAACTTAGGTAGCGTCAAAAGTTTTATGAAAACTCCACATCCGCCATCCCATGGAGCATCGTAAGGCATCCTTGGAGCCGGATTCGCCCTTGACCAACACCCGCCAAAGGTGTGAAAGGGACGTCAAGGGCGACGGGGACAAAAAAGAGGGCATAGGAAAGCCGCCCTTGCCCTTACCGAATTTTACCTTTGACGAGGTTCGGTTGGTCAAGGGTTCGCTTCGCCGAATCCGGCTGTTCTTCTGATCCATGGGCTCCGGCGGACAAAAAAGTTAGGCTGCCTCTTGTTGGAGGAAATCTTGAGCCATGGCGATCAGCTTCGTCCACCGGGCCGGCATATGGGGCAGATCGGCGAGCTCCGGGATGACGACAGGAACCCGGCCTTCGAGTGCACCGTGCGGGCGCAGGAAGTTGAAATACGCCACAAACAGCGTGACAAAGGAGACCGAGCCTTCTTCCGCGCCAAATCCGTGAGTCGGCCGATAGTTGCCTTTAAACGTCCGGTTGAATCGCTCGATGATTTGTTTGAGCGCGCGGAACTCTTCGGACACCGGATCCTCATTGGTCAGTCCGATCACTTGGCGGACGTCAAACGGAATCCCGTGCTGGGCAAAAAAGTGCTGCGCCAGCAGGTAAATGGGATTGCCGTCGACGACGAACGACAAATCGTCCGGGATGGACGGCAGCTTTCGCAGGACGTCATCGATGGCGCGGATGGCCGACAACGCATCCCGGTGGGGCGAGACGCGATACGACAACACCACTTTTTTCACGGCATCAAACATAAAAAACAGGTAATGCCAGCGTCCTTTCACGCGAATATACGTCTCATCCCCACAGAACGAGCCGGACAGCTCGTACGGGAACTGGTCGACAAATGGCTGAATCATGAGCGCGACGCTATTGGCGTAGTTGAGCACCGTCTGATGGGAGATCGACACGCCATGCACATCCTTCATGATTCCGGCTGTCTGTCTGGAGGACATCCCATAGTTAACGTAGTACGTCAACACGAGTCCGAGGGTGTGCGACGACACCGCCAGACGAGACAAATCGACCTTTGGCTTTTTCGGCGACGATGGGGCCAATGGTTGAAAGTCAAACAAAAACTCACGGAACAGATACCGCACCTTGAAGGCTTGAGGGTTCTGCTGGAACCGTTGGCGTTCTTTTTGGCTCATCCGGCGAAGGTTCTTTTGGTAAAACGGGCAGTCGTTGTTCTTGCATTTGTAGATGTAGTAGTCCTTGCGTTCTTTGATTTTCTCAAGCGTTTGGAAGCAGTGCGGGCAACGAAAGACCGCTTGCTTTTTGAACCGATTTCGATGGTTGAACCGGCATTGGCACACTTTGCATTGGTACTGCCCTTTTCCGCCGTTGTTGGCGTACAGGTAGGATGACGGCGCCTGGCAACGGGGACACGTCAACGAATCCGGAACACGGTGTTTATATACATGCAACATAAAGAGTTAACTTCTCATCCTGCACACCCTAAGCGTTGCAGCACTTCCTCCGGACGTTCGTGGATGTAGTGGACAAACCGAGCAATGGCCTGGACGATATCGTTTCGATTTTTGTGAAACACATTGGCGATCACGGTGTCTTTCAGCCATTTCCACAAGCGTTCGATCGGGTTCAGTTGCGGAGAATACGGAGGAAGGTAAATAAAGTGAAAACACTGTCCTTCTTCCCGCAAAAACTCCTTGACCATTTTGGCATGGTGAATGCGGGCGTTATCCAACACCAAGACTATGAGACGGTCCGGATAGCGCTCTTTGAGCATTCTCAAGAAATCCAAGAACGTCGCGGCATTGGCAGCGGTCGTTTGATGAAGCACCGTTTCGCCATCGTGGATGTTGACCGCGCCAAACAGCGATACGTGGGCATGATGGCCGAACGTCGGCACTTGTTTTTGGCGGCCGACTTCCGACCATGTGGACCGCAAGACACGGTAAGAGCGGATATGGGTTTCATCAAGGTACAACAAGACCGAATCAGGATCCATTAAGTTTTTTTATGAAGTCGATCTGTTTCTCAAAATGCTTTTGTCGATCCGGATCGCCTTTCGCTAATGTGTAGGTCGGCCGTGTCCATGACAGCCCTTTGCGGTGCAGGAGTTTTCGCAACGCTTCGTGGGAAATGCAAACACCGAAGTGCTTTTCGACATAGGATTGCAGGAGTTTGGTGTTCCACGCCGAAGCGACGTCCCAGCCCAGTTCTACGGGAGTGGTGGCCAACACAAGCTGTTTGATCTCTTCCTGCTGTTCTTCGGTGAGAAACGGCTCCCGCCCGGGGGCGAAATCCCGATGAAGCAAGAGCTCCAGACCGCCTTCGTTGAACAGCGACACATAATGGGAAACAGTTTGTCGGCACACGTTGACCATGGAGGCCACCTCTTTGCCCAAATAGCCTTCCATGACCAGGCGGACGGCCATCACACGTTGGCGAAGAAGGGTGTTTTTGATTTTCCGTTCCTGTTTGCGAAGTGTCCGAGGTGTCCATCCGTGATCGTTGGTGATTTTGAGACGTTTCATGCAGAATTCCGCTCCTTTTCCATACTTTTCCTTAGGAGCAGTATAACCGGAGTGGGCACCGCTTATGCGAAGGTTAACTTTTCAATGAGCATGTATATAGTACTGCGAATATTTTTTTGTTTTAATACAAAATTTCGACAATATTTTCGATCAAAAACAGTTAATATCGGAATGAATGGATAAAGCTTTGAAATGGGGGGCTAATGATGTACGTTGTAGATGGGGCTAGCAGAATCATCTATTATCCATCAAATTATACAAATTATCTATGGAGTGGGCAAACGCTGAAAAGAGGTGATCGAAATGATTATGTGAAGACATTGCAATCTTGGCTTTATAAAGCCGGATTTAATCCCGGGGGAATTGATGGAGTTTACGGAGCAAATACAGAGAAGGCTGTGAAGGAATTTCAGAAGAAGGTTGGAATCACGGCCGATGGAATTGCGGGGAAACAAACGTACCAAGCTCTGCAAAAGTATGTCAGAACACAAACAACAGTGTCCCGATCAAACTCATCAAGCAGCAATGATCATTGGACAGGTCAGACGCTTAGAGAAGGAAGCAAAGGAGAAGATGTAAAGGAATTACAAAGAATGTTAAATTCGGCAGGATATAATGTTAAAGTGGATGGTGTATATGGTTCCGAGACAGAGGGAGCTGTAAGAAGTTTTCAAAAATTAGTTGGTATATCTGTTGATGGTATAGCTGGGGCGCAAACTTATAGAAGTCTAAAGTCTTATATCTCATCAAAAGCTAATAAGGGCGTAACAGTTGATATATCTAAAGAAGCACAAAGACTTCAAAAAGAGGCAGAGGAAAAGAAGAAACAGGAATTAGCTAAGTCACTAATGGATGCGGTCACCGATTTTGTTCCTGTTGTTGGTCAATTTAAAGACGCATATAATCTTGTCAATACGTAACTATTCACCCCAGTGCTAGTGTATAAAAAAGCCCAGCACAAATAGGGCATTTCGGTCATAGAAAATGCCCTAGGTAGTGGAAAGAACTCGATCGATCGTTTCGCCTGCCAACAGAAGACATAACGAATCCCACACGTTTTTTTCGTGTTTCGTCAGTGTGGAAACGATGCTTCTTGCGATGCAAAACGACTGCGCGAATGTTTCT